>CABYIF010000005.1 GCA_902518985.1 uncultured Alphaproteobacteria bacterium
TCAATGGCTTCTACCAAAGGATCTCTTACAGTTGATGGAAAACAATATGGTGTTCCATGGGGTTATTATCAATGGGGCGTATATTACAGAAAAGATTTATTTGACCAACTTGGTTTAAATGTTCCACGTGACTGGGATGAATTTAAATGGGTTTGTGCTATGCTTAAAAAGAATGGAATTACTCCAATCACTATTGGTACTAAATTTTTATGGACCGCTGGCGGATGGTTTGATTATCTAAATCTTCGAATTAATGGTTATCAATTTCATATGGATTTAACAGCTGGTAAAGTAAGCTATGAAGATCCAAGACTTGACGCAGTTTTTGATCATTGGAGAGAATTAATTGATCCAGGATATTTCCTTGAAGATCATGCCTCTTTCTCATGGCAGGATGCACAAGCTCCACAAATCAATGGTGAAGCAGCAATGTACTTAATTGGTAATTTCTATGTACCTACTTTTGAAGCAGCAGGTATTGGTGATCAAATGGACTTCTTTCAATTTCCTACAATCTATGAAGGTGTAGGCGTTGCTGAAGATGCTCCAACTGATACAATGCATATTCCAAGTGGAGCTAAAAACGTTGAAGATGCGAAGAAATTCTTAGCATTTATGTCAAACAAAGAAGCTGCTACTAATTGGGCTAAAATGGGCGGTATGTTAAGTCCAAATAAATATGCTGATAAACCAACAAATAGATTCTCAATAATGGGAGCTAAGATGCTCGCAGCTGCAGATGACATTGCACAATTCTGGGATAGAGACGCTAACCCGGATATGGCAGGTGCAGCAATGGAAGGTTTCCAAGAATTTATGGTTAAGCCTGACCGTGAAGATAAAATTAGAGCTCGTCTTGAAAAAGAGAGAGCAAGAATTCACGGAGCATTATAAATTAAATTTTTATATAGAGGTGTAAATCTACACCTCTATTTTCAATTATTTAAATTAAAGATTATAAAATTTATAAAAAGAGATATTAATTAAATGACTTTTTGGGAACGTAACCAGTTAAAATTTGCTCCATTTCTTTTTCTCGCGCCAGCCATACTTATTTTTCTAATCTATGTAATTTATCCTATTTTTGACTCAATTTGGGTCA
Organism: uncultured Alphaproteobacteria bacterium; assembly: GCA_902518985.1. GTDB lineage: Bacteria > Pseudomonadota > Alphaproteobacteria > HIMB59 > CACPNW01. The sequence continues at coordinate 1,103 of CABYIF010000005.1, forward strand.
GCTTCCATGAATGGAATGGAATGGATAAAAGTGGTGTTAGAGGTAATGGTAAACCAAACTGGGAGTTTGTAGGATTAAAAAATTATATCACTCTATTTACAGATGATGAAGAATTTTATGTTTCACTTTTTAATAATATTAGATGGTTAATATTTAGCTTACTAGCTGTTCCAATTGGATTAGCTTTAGCTCTTTTTGTTAATCAAAAAATTTTAGGTATAAGATATATAAAATCATTATTTTATTTTCCCTTTGTAATAAATGCTGTTGTTATAGGAGTAATATTTACTTGGTTTTACAACCCTAAATATGGGGCCTTAACTCTTGTTCTAGGTTTTTTTGGTTTAGATCCTATACCAATGTTAGCAGATGAAAATTTAGCTACATATGGAATTATTATAGCATCATTTTTTCCAGGTATAGCTTACACAATGATATTGTATATCACTGGATTGACAGGTGTAAGTAGGGAAATGATTGAAGCTGGAAGGATAGATGGCGCTTCAGGATTTACAATGTTATGGCATGTTGTTTTACCTCAATTAAGACCTGCAACTCTTATCGCTATTGTTGTGACTTTAGTTGGAGCACTTAGAGCATTTGACTTAATTGCAGTAATGACAGCAGGAGGTCCTTGGGGTAGTTCTGAGGTTTTAGCTTATAAAATGTATCAAGAGGCATTATTTAATTTTAGAATGGGCTATGGTGCTGCTATTGCCACAATTCTTTTCCTAATAATGGATATTTATATTGCCTGGTTTTTATATCGTTTATTTAAAAACGAAAGGTCTGAAAAATAATGTTTCCAACACCAATTCAAAATTATTCTTTGAAAATAAATATTGGATACAGAGTTCTACTTGTATTTACCCTTGTTATTTGGTTGTTACCACTAATTGCAGTTATGCTTACTTCAATTAGAACATTTGATGATGTTCTTGCAGGTAATTATTGGACGTTCCCAAAAGAAACCGCATTGTTTTCTAATTATGCAGCAGTTTTTGCAGATGGAAAAATGGCAGGGTTTTTTCTTAATAGTTTAATTATTACATTACCAACTGTTTTAGGAACATTATTTTTAAGTTCTCTAGCTGGTTATTCACTTGCCATGCATCGTTTTAAACTAAATCTTTTAGTCTTTGCAATGTTTATTGCAGGAAATTTTGTTCCATATCAAATCTTAATGATACCGGTTAGAAATATCTCCATTGAATTAGGTATGTATAATAGTCATTTGGGATTAATTATTTTTCATATTGCTTTTCAAACAGGATTTTGTACTTTTTTTCTAAGAAATTTTATTAAAGAATTACCTTTCGAACTTATTGAAGCTGCAAGAGCTGATGGAGCTACAGAATGGACAATTTATAGAAAAATAATTATTCCACTTATAATTCCTGCTCTTGCGGCACTAGGTGTGTTAGAGTTTACTTTCATATGGAATGATTATTTTTGGGCTTTAATTTTGACACAAGGAGATACTGTAAAACCAATAACAGTTGGTTTAGATGTTTTAAGAGGTCAATGGACAACTGCTTGGAATTTAGTTTCAGCAGGATCTGTGGTTGCAGCACTTCCACCTGTAATAATGTTTTTCATTTTACAAAGACAATTTATTCAGGGACTAACATTTGGTGCTGTAAAAGGATAATTTGTTGCAAATAAAGTAGTAAAATATAAAAGATATTTATGTCACTAATCTCATTAAGACAACTTTTAGATCACGCAGCTGAAAACAATTATGGCGTTCCTGCCTTTAATGTTAATAATTTAGAGCAAATAAGAGCTATTATGGAGGGTGCAAAAGAACTAAATAGTCCAGTAATATTACAAGCATCAAAATCAGCAAGAAAATACGCGGGTTCAATATTTTTACAAAAAATGGTTGAAGCAGTATCTGAAGAGTTTTCAGAAATTCCAACAGTTTTACATCAAGATCATGGAGGTTCTCCGTCTGATTGTAAAGATTGTATAGATTTAGGTTTTACTTCAGTTATGATGGATGGTTCTCTTGAAGAGGATCAAAAAACTCCTTCAAATTTTGAGTATAATGTTAAAGTTACTAAGCAAACAGTTGATATTGCGCATTCTTTTGGGGTGTCAGTTGAAGGGGAGTTAGGTTGTTTAGGATCTCTTGAAACTGGGATGGGAGAAAAAGAGGATGGAGTTGGGGCAGAAGGTGTTTTGTCTCAAGAACAACTATTAACTGATCCAGATGAAGCTTCAAACTTTGTAAATCAAACAAATGTAGATGCTTTAGCTATTGCAATTGGTACTAGTCATGGTGCTTACAAATTTTCTAAACCACCCACAGGTGATACTCTTGCTATGGAGAGGATTAGAGAAATACACTCAAGATTGCCAAACACCCATTTAGTTATGCATGGCTCTTCATCAGTACCCAAAGAATTAATTTCTATAATAAATGAATTTGGTGGAAAAATTAAAGAAACATATGGTGTGCCTGTAAGTGAAATAAAAGAAGGTATTAAAAATGGTGTTAGAAAAATAAATGTTGATACAGATTTAAGATTAGCCTCAACAGCTGCAATTAGAAAATTTTTTGTAGAAAATCCAAGTGAATTTGATCCAAGAAAATATTTAACTCTCTCAAAAGAAGCTATGAAAAATGTTGTAAAAAATAGACTATTAGAATTTGGTGCAGCAGGTAATGCATCTAAAATTAAGCCAAATTCACTCTCTTTTATGGCTTCTCAATATCAATCCGGTGAGCTGACATCAATTGTTAACTAAATGAATAAAATACGTTGGGGAATACTTGGACCAGGTTCTATAGCTAATAATTTTGCGGATGGTTTAAGTGGATCATATTCAGGTGAATTAAAAGCCATAGCAAGCTTTAATAATAATAGAAGAAAAACATTTGGAGATAAGTATCAAATAGAAGAAAGCTTAAGATTTAGTAATTATGATGATCTATTAAATTCAGAATCAGTAGATGCTGTTTATATTTCGACACCCCATACTTTGCATGCAGAATTATCTATTAAAGCAGCAGGAAAAGGTAAGCATATTTTGTGTGAAAAACCTGCTGCAGTAAATTTCAAGGAGGGCCAAAAGGTGATTAAAGCTGTAACAGATGCAGGTGTATTTTACAAAGAAGGTTTTATGTATCGTTGTCATCCACAAATTCCAGCTTTACTTGAATTAATTAAAAATAAGACAATTGGTGATTTAATTAAAATTACATCCTCTTTTGGATTTGATATGACAAAAGTTATACCTGATCATAGACTATTTAATAAGAATTTAGCAGGTGGAGCAATTCTTGATGTTGGTTTATACCCGGTTTCATTTTCTAGAATGATTGCAGGGGCTAATTTAGGAAAGAAATTTATTAATCCTATGTCTTTGGAGGCAAATGCAAAAATAGGAGACACTGGAGTTGATGAAATTTCTTCAGCATTTATGGAATTTGAAAATGGTTTAAAAGCTGAAGCACACACTGCAATAATGAAAAACATGAATAATAATGCAATTATTGAAGGTTCAGGTGGTAAAATTATAGTAAATAATCCATGGATGCCTGGTAAAGATGGGGGCCCATATCATTCAACCATAAGTATAATAAAAAATGGTAATGAAGAAATTAAAAATTTTAAAGGTCCAGAACATTTATTTTTCTTTGAAGCTGAACTATCAAGTCAATCAATCATCAAAGAAAAACAACAAGTTCCCCACCCAGGTATGACGTGGGAAGATACACTAAGCAATTTAAAAGTGTTAGATTTATGGAGAAAAAAAATTAACTATAATTTAGAACAAGACCTATGATGCAATATGATAAAATAGAAGGATTAGATAAAGAAATTTCAAAACTTATTATGGGTAATGATAATCAAGTTGATTATGAACAAGCTTCAATTTTATGGGATCATTGGATTGAAGTAGGAGGAAATTCATTTGATAATGCACATATTTATGGTGATGGAAGTATGGAAATTCTTTTAGGGAAATGGCACAAATCACGAAATAATCTTAAAGATCTAGTTATTATTGCTAAAGGAGCCCATACACCAAATTGCAATCCAAAAAGTATTTCATCTCAATTGTCAGAGTCTTTAGATAGATTGCAAACTGAAAGTGCCGATATTTATATTATGCATAGAGACAATAAAGAAATACCAGTTGATGAATTTATTGATGTTCTTAATGAAGAGAAAAATAAAGGGAGAATAAAAATTTTTGGAGGCTCTAATTGGACACTTGACAGATTTAAAGAGGCAAACAATTGGGCTAAAAATAATAACAAAGATGGTTTTAGAATATTAAATAATAACTTGGCGCTATGTAAAATGATTAATCCACTTTGGGATGGATGCGTCTCATCAAATAATCAGGATATTTTAAATTATTTATATGACTCACAAATTGCTCATCTTTCCTGGTCAAGTCAAGGTAGAGGATATTTTTTACCTGACGAAATAACTAAAAAAATTGAAGAAGATATTACTGCCTCTGAGACTTGGAGAGAACCTGGAGCTCATTCAAGTGGACCTTTAAGTTGTTTTGATAATGAAGATAATAGAGAAAGAAAAAAAAGAGCCAATGAGTTAGCAAATAAAATGCAAACAACTGCTCAAAATATAGCAGGAGCATGGCCATTGAATTTAAATTTTCCATCCTTTGCTCTTATTGGGCCTAGAAATATAAAAGAAATCAATTCGTCTCTAAATAATTTAGATGTTAATTTAAGCAATGATCAAGTAAATTGGTTAAACTTAATCACAAATAATTAAAATGAATATAAATCAAATATCCTTCCAATTATATACAGCAAGAAAATTCACACCTTATAGAAAAATATTTGAATTTATATCCTCAGCAGGAATTAATAATATTGAACTTTTTGCTCTTTCAGATTTTGATGAAAAAGAAATTAAAGACTTGCTACAGGAATTCAATTTAACCTCTTTGTCTGCGCATATAAGTTTTGAAAGTTTAGAACAAATTGAAGTAATATTAAGTAAATTAAAATACTTGAACATAAAGTATGCAATTATTCCTGCTCCAAAAGCAATACCTGGTAAAGAATTTGAAGATTTTTTTAAATTATCTGAAGAAGAATGGATAAATTTTTCAAAAGAAATTTCTGCTAAAATTAAAATATTTAATGATAATGGATTTACACTTGGATATCACAATCATTCATTTGAATTTAATGTACTATCAAATGGAAAATATCCAATGGAATATATAATGGATGAAAATGAAAATTTAAAGTTTGAAATTGATCTTGGATGGACTGTTGCGGGAAGAGCTAATCCAATAGATTGGATTAATAAATATAAACACCAAATAATTGCCTGTCATCTTAAAGATTTTTCTTCATCTAAAAATATGCTTGATCATAACAATCAATGCTCAATTGGAGAGGGTTTTATAAACTGGAAAGAATTATTAACTAAAATATCTGAAACTCCTTGTGAAGTTATCGCGATAGAGCATGATGATCCCAAAGATTACAAAGAATATATAACAAAATCATTAGAATATTTATTAAATATTTAATATGAACATAGGAATAATTGGTTGTGGCAATATTTCAGATACATATTTTAATTCTCAAAAAATATTCAATAATATAAATATCATTTCATGTTCTGATTTAAAAAAAGATATTTCGGATAAAAAAGCGTTAGAATATAATGTTAAATCACAAACAGTTGAGGAACTTTTAAAAAATAAAGATATAGATATTATTTTAAATCTAACTATACCATCAGCACACAAAGAGATTATAATAAAATCTATTGAAAATGGTAAGCATTGTTTTAGTGAAAAACCTCTGGCAATTAATTTTAACGATGGATTGCAAATTCAAAAGATTTCAAACGAGAAAAGTATAACTATTGGTTGTGCCCCAGATACATTTCTAGGAGCTACTGGTCAAAAAGCCCGAACGCTAATAGATAATAACGAAATTGGAAAAGTTGTCTTAGGGACATTTAATATTATGTCTCATGGGATGGAGGATTGGCATCCAAATCCAGATTTTTTCTTTAAACCAGGGGCTGGACCCGTGTTTGATCTTGGAGTTTACTATTTAACGCAATTAATAAATCTGAATGGCTCAATAAATAGTGTTTTTGCAACTAGTGGGACAGCATCAAAGGAAAGAATTATAACAAGTCAACCAAGAAAAGGAGAAAAAATTATTGTTGAAACACCAACAACTTTAATGGGGGTTTTAAATTTTAACAATGGATCAAAAATACAATTTTTTTGTTCATGGGATGTTTGGAATCATACCCACTCAAACATTGAACTGTATGGATTGGAAGGTTCAATGATTTTACCAGATCCAAATTTTTTTAGTGGCGATATAAAGGTTTCAAAAAAAAATAATAACTGGATTAAAATTAATAATGACAAAATGTTGTTAGGTATCCCAAACTTAAGCGATATAGGTGGATCAAAAGTTGCAAATTATAGAGGTATAGGATTATCAGAAATGGTAGATGCAATTACGAATAATAGACAACCTAGATGCTCTTTAGATTTGGCATTACATACATTGGAAGTTATGGAAGGAATAATTAAATCATCAGAGACTAATAAAATTATAAACATGACTACTAAAACTGAGAAACCTAAAATTTTGGATGAAAATAAAATACAAAGTTTAAAAAAATAGATATTTACTCAATTATTTTTTGATAACTTTCATTATTTTGTTCAAGTAAAATTTTGTTAAATTTTGATAAATTATAATTTACATTTTTAAGCGTTGAATTAAATTCTGATCGTTTTGTGACTACTAAGGAAATATCAGCTACTATTAAATCTATTATAAAATAACGATTTTTAGATTCCTTTACTCTCCATGTTACTACCACAGATCCAGTTTCAGAAAATATTTCCATATCAATCAAAATAATTTGATTTTTTTGATCAATTTTTGATTTAGATAATTTATAATTTTGATCTGAATAACCTTGCATCATTGAAGCAATATTTAATGCTAAATGTCTTTTAAAGTTTTTAATATATTCTTTCTTTGTGTCATTATTGGCTGCCGCCCACGATTCTCCTGCTACAAATTTTGCTATACCCGTTCCAGCAAAATTATTATTAATTGTTTGCTCAATCATTAAAAATCTATTTTCGTTAGGTAGTTCTTTGTTTTGATATGCCATTAATATTTTATCAATTTCATTTTTTAACCAATTAGACGGTTCGTCTGCAAATAGTTGATTAGGAATTAAAAAAAAAATTATTATTACAAAATAGTAATATAATTTCATTATTCGAATTCAATGCTGATGAGAGGCAATGGGGTTAGCTCATCATCATTTGTATTATTTATTGCTGCTTTTCTATTTTGATAATAAGAGCTTCTTACTGCAGCATAATAATCTACAGAATTATCTCTAAGTGCATTTACCTCATCAATAATCTTTGATCTTTGATCTACAGCGTTTGCAGCTGTTCTCATTGGAACTATCCAAGCCTCACCTTCACTTACAACGTAAGCGTTTATTGGATCAGTCATCATTGTCATGACCATTCCAGTTGTATCTCTTAAATTTGATGGTCCAAAAAGAGGTAGAACAATGTAAAAGCCATCTCCAACACCCCAAGTTGCAAGTGTTTGACCAAAATCTTCTTCTTTTTCATCAAGACCTATCTTATCTGCTACATCAAATAAACCAAACACTCCAACTGTACTATTAACCAAGAATCTCCCTGTAGACTGAACTGCATTCCCGCCTTGTCCTTGAAGAATTTGATTAACTACTACCAAGGGGGCTCTTAAGTTACTCAAAAAATTACTAATACCACTTTGTATAGGAGAGGGTAATTTTTTATATCCTTTTGCAATAGGCTCAAGCACTATTCTATCAGCTGCGTTATTAAAGGTAAAAATTGCTCTATTAATAGGTTCTATTGGATCATAAACTTCATCTTCAACTTTGGTGGTTGCAAAATCATCTGGTTCAGTATTTACTTGGTCAGATGCGGCACCAAATAACACATTTGAATTTAATGAAAATATTATAAAAAAAATTATATAAAATTTATTTTTCATGTTTTGTTATGTAATATAGTAAAACTTAATATAGTTATAAATTACAATATACTTATATTATAGCAAAAAAATGTCAGAAAATTCATTAAAATATCTTGATTTATTAAATAAGGAACAAAGGGTAGCAGTTGAGTCAACAAATGGCCCACTATTAGTTTTAGCTGGGGCAGGAAGTGGAAAAACAAGGGCTATAACATTTAGAATATTACATATTTTATACTGTAAACTTGCTAATCCTTCTCAAATACTAGCAGTAACTTTTACTAATAAGGCCGCTAATGAAATGAAAACACGAATCGCTAAATTAATAAATTTACCTGTTGATAGAATGTGGGTAGGAACTTTTCATTCATTAGCTTTAAGAATTTTGAGGCAGCACTATGAAGAGGTTGGATTAAAGAAAAATTTTTTAATTATTGATACTGATGATCAGCTAAAATTAATAAAAAATATTTGTGAAGTAGAAAAAATAGATACTAAAGAAGTATCAGCTAAATATTATTTAAATACTATCGAGAGTTTTAAAAATAAAGGCATTAATTATGATTCTGTTAAAGAAAATAAATATAGAAAAAATGATTTTGAGCTAAGAAAAATTTACAACATATATCAAAACGAGCTTTTGAGATTAAACCTTGTTGATTTTGGAGATATAATTTTACATTGCATTAAAATTTTTAAAAATAAAATAGAAATATTAAAAAAATATCAAAGTTTTTTTAAATATATTCATGTTGATGAATATCAAGATATAAATCCAGTACAACAAACTTGGATAAAATACCTTTATTTAGGAAGTAAAAATATATGTTGCGTAGGTGATGATGATCAATCAATATATTCATGGAGGGGTGCAGATGTATCAAATTTACTCAATTTTAAAAAAAATTTTTCAAGTGCAAAAATTGTTAGATTAGAGCAAAATTATAGATCTACAAAAAATATTTTAAACTGTGCTTCTACTTTGATATCAAAAAATAAAGGGAGATATGGAAAAGAATTATGGAGTAATAATGATGACGGTGAAAAAATAACTGTTAGTGGATTTTGGGAAACAAAAGAAGAGTCAATATTTGTTACTGATGAAATTGAAAAACTTTTAAAAAATAAAAATAATTTAAGCGAAATTTCTATATTATTTAGAATCGCAGCTCATACAAGAACTTTTGAGGAAAGACTTATTAACTTAGGTCTTCCATATAAAATTATTGGAGGACTTAGATTTTATGAAAGAAAAGAAATAAAAGATATAATTGCCTATCTAAGACTAATAAATAATTTATCTGATGATTTAGCTTTTGAAAGAATTGTAAATGTACCCAAAAGAGGAATAGGAAAATCAACTATAAGTAAAATAAGTTCCTTTTCTCGTTTGAATAAAGTTTCTATGTTTGAAGCAGCCAAACAGATAGTATTCAAGAATAATTCTAAAGCAAAAATTGAATTATATAAATTTATTGAAAATATAATTAAATGGCAAAAAACTCTAAAAAATTTTAATCATATTGAATTAGCAAAAACTGTTATTGAAGATTCAGGGTATTTAGAATTTTTAAAAACTGAAACAAAAAATTCAAACAACCCAGAAAATTTTTCAAGAATAGAGAATATAAATGAATTTGTTGAAAGTTTAAAAGAATTTGAAAATTTAAATGGTTTTCTTGAACATGTTTCATTAGTTATGGAAAATATTTCAAACACATCTAATGACACAATAACTTTAATGACTATGCATGCTGCTAAAGGTCTGGAATTTGATTATGTTTTTCTTGCTGGTTGGGAGGAAGGTGTTTTTCCAAGTCAAAGATCAATTGAAGAGTCTGGAAATAAGGGGTTAGAGGAAGAGAGGAGACTAGCTTACGTGGCCATAACTAGAGCTAGAAAAAAAGTATATATCACTTATGTGAATCAAAATAGATACTCATATGCTTCACACGATTATAATTTACCATCTAGATTTATCAATGAACTACCTGAGGATATAGTAGAAATAAATGATTCAAAATTTATTCAAGATAATAATTTTATTGATGATTTTGTACAAAAAAATGATTTTTCAAGTGAGCTAACTCCGGGTAGACAAAGATTAATAAATAATTCAAAAAAAAACGAAATTGAGTGGGATATAAATCAAGATCAATTTTATGAAAATGAAATTGCCGAAGGTTCAAAAGTTTTTCACAAAAAATTTGGTAAAGGAATTATTGTCCAAATAGATAATGATAGAGCGCTTGTCGATTTTGAAAATTTTTCATCAAAAAAAATTTATATTAGATTTCTTAAGTTTGTTGATTAATTTTAGATATAAAATCTTCTTCATTTATAATTTTAACTGCCAGTGATTTAGCTTTTTTAACTTTTGATCCAGGCTTTTCTCCTATAATTAGAAAATCTGTATTTTTGGTAACGGAAGATAAAATCTTTGCACCATTGCTTTTAGCCATATATTTTGCCTCATCTCTTGAAAGTGAAGAAAGGGTTCCTGTAAAAACTAAATTTTTATTACTAAAAAAATTATTCTTTAAAATTATATTTTTATTTGAAATATTTAATATTTTTTGGATTTTTTTTATGGATATAATATTATTATCATTAGAAAAATACTCTATAAGAGATGAAATTGCTTTTGGGCCTAAGCCATCTATATTAATCAGGCTATCTTTATTTTTTATAGATAATATTAATGAATCCAGATCTTTAAAGTCACGCGCCAAAATTTCTGAATTAATTTCACCTATATATCTTATTCCAAGTGAATAAATAAATTTTTCAAGTGAAATGTTTTTGGAATTGTTAATTGAATCAATTAGATTTGAGTATGATATTTCTCCCCACCCATCTATATTAATAATATCTTTTTTATATTTTTCTAAATTAAAAATATCTTCGCGTTTATTTATAAATTTGTAGTCAAAAAATTGTTTTACTTGTTTTTCACCAAACCCATCAATGTTTAAACTTTTTTTACTAATGAAGTGAATTATTTGTCCTATTATTTGAGACTTACAACCATATTTATTTGAACATCTAAGTACAGCTTCGTCCTTTTCTTTTATAGTTTTGCTATTACAAGTAGGACAATATTTTGGAGGCAAAATATTTTTTTTTGAATTATTATTTTTTTTTATAAGTTTAGTAACATATGGTATTACATCTCCAGCTCTTTCAATTTCCACAGAATCTAATATATTTATATTTTTTTTATTTATCTCATCAAAATTATGTAAAGATACATTTGAGACAACTACTCCACCAATATTTACTGGTTTTAGTCTTGCTACAGGAGTGATTGCACCAGTTCTTCCAACTTGATAATCTATTTCTTCAACAACTGTTATAGCTTTCTCAGCTGAAAACTTAAGAGCTATAGCCCATCTTGGATTTTTACCAACATATCCAAGCCTATTTTGTAAATACATATCATCAATTTTTATTACTAATCCATCTATATCAAATTCAATTTCACTTCTTTTTGCATTAATTTTGTTATAATAATTTACAACTTCATTAATCGAATTACTATAAATAGATAATTTATTTGTAGGTATTCTCCATTTTTTAAGATCTTTATAATAATCTGCAATAGTCTTGTATGACTTTGAGCTTTTTCCAACACCATGTGCAATAAATTTTAATGGCCTTTTATGACTTATGGATGTATCTAACTGTCTTAAACTTCCAGCAGCAGCGTTTCTTGGATTAGCAAATTTTTCTTTTTGATTTGGGTCATCATTAATTTTATTAAAATCTTCTTTATTAATATAAATCTCACCTCTTATTTCGATTAAATCTGGAAAATCTTTCTTTAAATATTTGGGTATATCTTGGATCATTATAATATTTTCTGTTACATTCTCTCCAATAGTACCATCGCCTCTTGTTCCTGCTGATATAAGTTTTCCATTTTTGTATAATAAATTTAACGATAACCCATCTATTTTTGGTTCGCATAAAAATTTATATCTTGAAGTTTCAGGTTGATTTAAAAATCTGTTTGTTCTTTTTAAAAATTCTAATAAATCATTCTCATTAAAAGCATTACCAAGAGAGTACATTTGTGAAAGGTGATAAATTTTTTTAAATTTACTTTTTATTTTGCTTCCAACAGACTTATTTGGGCTCTCATTTAAAATTAAGTTTGGATATTTTGTCTCTAAATCATTATTTTCTATAATAAGTTTATCGTATTCAGCATCTGTAATAATTGGACTATCTAAATTATGATATAAATTATTATGTTTTTTTATTTCCTTAGAAAGTTTTTTTAACCTATTTAAAATTTTTTTGTCTTTATTATTTTGAATCATTAGTTAAAAAATATTTTTTACTTTTTTAAATAAAGACTCATCATTATTAATTTTTTTTATTAAATTATAACTGTATCTATACCATTTAGAATTTGGATAGTTATGTCCTAACAGTGATGCTGTTTTAGTGCTTTCTTCAAACATACCAATTTCATAGTATGCTTCGACCATTCTGTGCAAAGCTTCTGGAGTAAATTTTGTCATTGAATATTTCTCAATAACTATTTTAAATCTATTTAGTGCTGCCGTGTATTTCTTTTCTTTTAAATAAAACCTACCAATTTCCATGTGTTTTGCAGCTTTATTTGAATTTACTAAAATAATTTTCTGTCTACTATCACTCGCATATTTACTTTCTGGGAACCTATTTATTACTTGTTTAAAATTATCATAAGCTAACTCATTATATGTTCCGTCTAATCCATGATGAGTTATCTGCTCATAATAACACATAGCTCGCATGTAATATACATAATCTAAATTTTTATGAGCGGGATATTTATTTATTATTTTATTAAATTGTAAAGTAGCACTATCATAATCAAGTATTAAATAACTAATAAAACCAAGCATTATTTCTGATTGAATTGCTTCATTCGATAACGGATATAATTTTGTAATTTCAATAAATTGCTCATTTGCTAAAATATAATTACTACTGTCAAATGAATTTTTTGCAATTATATACATTTCCTCTGGTTTCTGACCTTGATTATCTTGATTATTATTTTTAGAATTTTGCGTTCCTGAACAACTAAATAAAAAAAATACTGTTAGAATAATAAAAAACCTTTTTAACATTATTTATTTATATATGTTAAACGTTAAAATTTGAATGAAATTAATAAATAAATATAAATCACCTAATTATAATAGTAGAAAATTTCATAAAATTAAATTTATAATAATTCACTATACAGCCCTAGCCAATTGTAATGAAGCTATTACTCATTTATGTAAAGCTGATAATAAGGTAAGTTGTCATTATCTAATTTCACAAAATGGACAAATTTATTCTTTGGTGGACGAAAAAAAAAGAGCCTGGCATGCAGGATTTTCATACTGGGATAGTATTACGGATATAAATTCTTGCTCAATTGGAATAGAAATAGATTATAGTAACAATAAAAATAATAGAAAATTTACAAATAAAATAATAAATTCATTAAAAAATCTTTTATATTATTTAAAAAAAAAATATAAAATAGATGAAAAAAATATACTTGGTCATTCAGATATCGCCCCTTATCGAAAGATAGATCCAGGAAAAAATTTTCCATGGAAAAATTTACATTTATCAAAATTGGTTTTTATGCCAAAAAATATAAATAAAAAAGTATCATCTAATATAATTAATTGGTTTAAATCTCATGGATTTAAATCAAAAAAAACAATATCTATTTTTATATTGATGTATATTGGCTATGATATCTTACCTATATTTTATAATAAAAATTTATATAAGAATTTGATTTTAAGTTATCAGTCACATTTTAATCAAAAAAATATTTCTGGAAAATTAGATATTCATACTTTTAATAAATTAGTCGAGCATTTTTTAAGTTTACTGTTGACGAAAATGAAAAAAAATCTACTAAAGCATTGATGGTGCGATGATCGCTTGAGTATTCAAGAGGAAAGTCCGGGCTCCACTGGAAAAAAAACCAGGTAACACCTGGCGAGCGTGAGCTCAGGGAAAGTGCAGCAGAAAAAATACCGCCTTATAAAGGTAAGGGTGAAATGGTGAGGTAAGAGCTTACCGCTCTTTTGGTAACAAAAGAGGCATTGCAAACCCTTTTTGGAGCAAGGTCAAATAGGAATAACAATCAGTTCCAGCTGAGTTATTCGGGTAGACTGCTTGAAACGGATGGTAACATTTGTTCTAGATTAATGATCATCAATTTATTTTAAATTACAGAACCCGGCTTATGCACCATCATTTTTTTAATAGAACAAAATTAGAACATTTAAAATATTTTATATACCCATTGACGCCCATATAATCCCATGATAACCCATATTTAATGGATTTATTTGTTTCAAGATATTTTAATAAAATTGATAAAAAAGGAAGAGTTTCATTTCCTTCAAGTTTTCGAAACGTGCTTCCTAAAACTAATAAAAGTGAAATAATATTATATAAATCAATTAAAACTGAATCCATTGAAGGTTGTGGTGTTGAAAGATTAAAAGAAATTGCAAAAAGAATAAACAATTTGGATTTTTTTTCTGAGGATTATGATGATTTTTCAACATCTATTTTTTCTGAAATAGTGCCTACAAAAATTGACAAAGAAGGAAGATTTCTAATTCCTCCAGAATTAAAAGATTACGCAAAAATAACAAATGAAGCGGCATTTTATGGAAAAGGTCATTTTTTTCAAATTTGGGAGCCAAAAAATGGATTAAATAGCAGTGAAACATCAAGAAAAAGACTTTTGAATGAAAAAAAATCATTAAGAACAATATTGACTCAACAGAAATGAAAATAAAAAATTTGCATAAACCTGTGATGTTAAATGAAGTTATTTCATTTATTCCAAAAAATAAGTCCATAAATGTCGTAGATGCAACCTTTGGGGGAGGGGGGTATACAAGAGCTATATTAAAAAATTTCAAAGTATCTAAAATTTTAGCAATTGATAGAGATCCCATATCCAATATTTTTTCAAAAGATATAAAAAGTAAATATGCAAATTTTTCGTTAGTAAATGATAGGTTTAGCAGATTAGACAAAATAGTTGAACAAACTAAACTTTCTCTAAAAAAATTTGATGTAATTATATTTGACTTAGGAATTAGTTCCAATCAAACAGATAATTCTAATAGAGGTTTTTCATTTATTAATGATGGTCCATTGGATATGAGAATGGGAAAAAGTGAAAAAAATGCTTTTGATATAATTAATAATTACGAAGAAAAAAATCTAGCAAAAATTATTTATGAGTATGGAGAAGAGAGATTTTCAAGAAAAATTGCAAAAGAAATAGTTAAAAATAGAAAAATTAAATTTATTTCTAATACTACAGAATTATCAGAAATAATAAAAAAATGTTTTCCAATTAAAAATAAAAAACTTAAAAATATTCACCCAGCTACAAAAACTTTTCAAGCTTTAAGAATTTATGTTAACGATGAATTAAATGAACTTAAACAAGGTTTAGATAAAACAATTAATTTGCTCAAAAAAAATGGGCTTATTTTAGTAGTTTCTTTCCATAGTCTAGAAGATAGAATTGTGAAAGATTTTTTTAACCACAATAGTGGTAAACGATGGCGTTCCTCCCGCCACTATCCGGAGTTGCCTGATAATTTGGCAGCTCAACTAAGAATAATCACCAAAAAACCATTAGTGCCATTAGATTCAGAGATTTTATTAAATCCAAGATCTAGATCAGCAAAACTCCGGGTAGCTCAAAAAATTTAGAAAATGAAATACACTAAATCAATTATAGGACTTATGCTTCTTAATTTATTTTTAGCTCTTTCAGTTGTATTTATCGGGAGTAAAACAAGGGAAATAGAAAAAAGCAATGAAAATTTGATTACTAGTATTTCAAAAATTAATGATAATATTAAAATAAATAAAATTGAATTACTTACGCATCAAAATAGTTCATATCTGAAATCATTACATTCATTATATTTTTCAAAAATTACAGAGAGTAATCCTCCAACAGTTGTTTCATTTAAGCAATTATTAGAACAAAATAATGATATTAAATTGGCAAAAATAAATAAATAACTAAATGTTTAGTAATTTAAAACTATTTGATAGTGACTCATTAAAATTATTGCACAGAAGAGTATTCTTCTCAATCACAATTTTTATATTCGTCTTCTTTATTTCTATTTATAGAATTTCCGAAGTAATGCTATTCCCAGAAATTAAAAAAGAAAAATTTAATATCGTAAAACAAGATTTGAGAGGAGATATTTTTGATAGAAATGGAAATATTCTTGCAACGTCAATAAAAAGTACTTCCCTATCAATTAATCCTTTGAAAATTAAAAATAAAAATGACTTAATCATTAAAATTAGTCCCATATTAAATTTAAGTAAATCAGTATTAAAAAAAAAACTATCAACTAAAAATGAATTTGTTTGGATAAAAAGAAATATAACTCCAAGAGAATATCAAGAAATTATTAATTTAGGTGAAATAAATATAAAGAGTCATAACGAATATAAGAGAATATATCCTTATAAAAATATTCCATCACATATTGTTGGGCACGTGAACGTTGATCAAAAAGGACAAAAAGGAATTGAAAGATATTTTGATAATAAGCTTTCTAAATCAAAAGACGTATATTTGTCTTTAGATATAAATTTACAACAATTGGTAAGGGAAAATTTAACAGAAACAATAAATTTTTATAGAGCCGAGTCAGGATTAGCTATAGTGATGGATATAGAAAATGGTCAGATTTTATCTTCAGTTAGTTTGCCAGATTACAATCCTGAAAAAATCAAATCATCTAAAAATAATAATTTAATAAACAAAGTGTTGCAGTCAAACTTTGAAATGGGCTCAACCTTTAAACCAATTACTGCAACGATGGGATTTGATTTAGGAGTTATTCAGCCAGATATGAAGTTTGATGTAAAAGAAAAATTTTTAAAAATAGGAGATCATAATAAATATAAAGGCGATGGAATTTATGATGTTGAGAAAATAATAATTGAGTCTTCAAATATAGGTACTGCAAAGATTGCATTAAAAATTGGAAAGGAAAATCAAAAAAAATTTTTTAATAAAATTGGTTTCAATAAAAGGATTAACATCGAAAATAATGAAGCGGCAAAACCTTTGGGTAATAGACATTATTGGGGAAATAATGAAACTGCTAGAATAGGATTTGGTCATGGATTTTCAATAACACCTTTGCACTTAGTAAAGGCTTATGCAACATTGTCTAATAATGGAAATGAAGTGTACCCAACTTTTCAATTAGATAAAAGTTTTAAAAGTAATAATATTTTACAAAATAAAGAGTCTTCAAAATTTTTTTTAAATCTTCTTAATTCCGTAGTCATTAAAACAGAATACACAGGACCTAGAGTTAAAATTGACGGATATCAAATTGGAGGTAAGACAGGAACAACAGAATTATTAGACTCAAAAGGTGAATATTATAAAGATAGAAACTTGACTTCCTTTATAGGAGTATTTCCAATTAAAAATCCAAAATATATTGTTTATACAGCTTTGGAATATCCAAAAAAACAAAAGGGGACGGATCAAAAAATGACTGGTGCCAGGGTTAATGCACCACTTGTTAAGGAAATAATCATAGATATTATAAACCTTTTTAATATTCCAAAAAAAATCAATAATGAACTTCTAAAAGCAGACACAAATTACTTATATAAATCCTTTAATGCTTATATCTGAAATATCTAAAATTATTGCTATCTCAAAAAATTATAATTTTTCAAAGGATAAACATTTTCATTCAGTTACCTCTAATTCAAAATTAACAAATAAAAATACTATATTTATTTATGATAAAAATTCAAAAGTTAAAAAAAAATATGTCAATGAAGCAATAAAAAACAAAACACCAGCTATAATTACGAATAAATTTCTTGAATTTGCAAAAGTACCTCAATTCCTAACACTCAATTTGAATACATCAATTCAATTATTGTTGAAAAAAATTTATAAATATATGCCAAATAAAACTATTGCAATAACTGGAACAAATGGAAAAACATCAGTAGTTTGGTATATTTCTCAAATTTTAACATTATTAAAAATCAATAACTCCACTGTTGGAACTTTAGGATATTATGAAAATGGAGTAAAAAAAGATGAACTAAGCTTGACAACTCCAGCATATGAAGAATTGTATAAGTATGGCTCATTTAAAAAAAAAGATATATATATTTTTGAGGCCTCAAGCCATGCTTTAGAACAAAATAGAATAAGAAATTACCCTATTAATATTGCTGCAATTACAAATATTTCCAAAGATCATATGGATTATCACGAAAATATGCTTCAATATAAAAAATCAAAATTAAAACTATTTAATAAATATCTTTTAGATAACAACTATGCAGTAATAAATTCAAGAATAAATAATTTATCAAATTTAATAAAAAAACTAGAGTTAAAAAATCAAAATATAATTTTATTTGGAAAAAAAGTTTATTTTGAGAAAAAAGAAAATAATATATTTCTGAATATCAATAAAAAAAAATATAATATAAAAAATTTAAAGTTAAATAGTGAAATCGAATTAGAAAATCTAGAGTGTGCTATATCTTGTTGTTTAGCTCTTAAAATCAATCAAAGAAAAATTATTAAAACTCTGTCTAGTGTAATTAATCCTCCAGGTAGATTTCAAAAAATTGATTTTAAGAAAAAAAAATCTACTATTTTAATAGATTATGCTCATACGCCTGAAGCACTGGAGAGAACATTAAAATCATATACTTATAATAATAAAAAACCTGTCCTTTTATTTGGGTGTGGAGGCGATCGTGATAAGACAAAAAGGAAATTAATGGGAGAAATTGCAAATAAATTATCAAGTGTAACTTATATTACGGATGATAATCCTCGAAATGAAAATCCAGCCAAAATTAGGAAAAAAATACTGGCACATTGTCCAAAAGCTATAGAGATACCAGATAGAAAGAAAGCCATAATAAAGGCAATTAAAGAATTAAATAAAAATGAAATTTTAATTATTGCTGGTAAAGGGCATGAAAATTACCAAATTATAAAAAATAAAAAATATAAATTTGATGATTATAAATTTGCTAAACGAATTGTTAATAGATGAATATAAATTTAAAGTTAGAAAAATATGTTATAAAAAAAAGTAACAAAATAAAAATATCAAGTTTAGAAATTAATAAAGGTGATATATTTTTAGCTCTTAAAGGTAAAAATCATCATGGAAATAAATTTATAAATTCTGCTCTTAAAAAAGGAGCAAAGTATTGTATAACTGATAATAAAAAATTTATTAGGAATGAAAAAGTTTTACTTGTTGAAAATATTTTTGATTATTTAATTAAATTAGCAGTAAAAAAAAGATCTTTATATGAAAATAGAGTAATTGGTATAACGGGAAGTGCCGGTAAAACAACTTTAAAAGAAACATTAGTTTTTTTCCTTAAAAAATATCATAAAATATCTTTTTCACAAAAAAGTTATAACAATGAATTGGGGGTCTTGGTATCAATACTGAATTTAAATTTAAAATCAAAATATGCAATTTTTGAAATTGGAACAAATAATTTTGGAGAAATAAAATATCTAACAAAAATTATCAAGCCAACAGATATTTTTATAACAAATATTCAATCTACTCATCTAGAAAATTTCAAGACTAGAAATAATATTTCAAAAGAAAAATCAGATATATTTTTATTAAAATATAATAATCAAAGAAGAAACATTTATTTAAATATAACTAATCAATATGAAAAAAAAATTCTTAGAAAAGCTAATAATGAAAAAAAATTAAAAGTTATTAAAATTGGAAATTCTTCAAATAAGTATTTTATAAAAAGTATTCAAACTAAAGGAAAAAATTATGAAGTGATATTTTCTATTAACAAAAAAATCAAAAAAATAAATTCTAAATCAAATACTATTTTTAGATTAAATAATTTATTATTTTGTTATGCTTTTTTCTCTGAAAATAATATTTCAAATAAGATTATATCTGACAAATATAAATTTTTAAAGCCAGTAGATGGAAGAGGTTTAACACATCACATATTTATTAAAAAAAAGAGAATCATAATGATAGATGAATCATATAATGCAAATCCGGATACAATGTTACAGAGTATTGAATATTTTGATAGCATCAAAAAAGATTCAAGTAAAAAAATACTAATTTTAGGCAACATGAATGAATTAGGAGTAAATACAGATAAACTTCATTTTAAATTAATTAAAAATATAGATAAATTTAATTTTAAGTTTGTTATTTTATGTGGCGAATTCCTTAGAAGATCTATAAAAAAATCAATCAAACAAAAAAATGAATTTATTTATCTAGATAGCAAAAATGAAATAATGAGATTTTTATATAAAAATATTCATAATGATGACATTATTATGGTTAAATGTTCAAACAACACAGAAGTAAATAATTTTGCAGTAAATTTATTAAAAAAAAAGGTAAAGAGTTTTGATTAAATATCTAGCTTATGAATATCAATCTGTATTTAGTTTCTTAAATATTTTTAGTTATATAACTTTTAGAGCAGGTGCTGCTATACTCACTGGACTTTTTTTTTCACTTATATTTGGTAATTATTTAATAAATAAATTATCATTAATTCAACCTCAGGGCCAACCAATAAGAGATGACGGTCCCGAGACACATATAATCGCAAAAAAAGGAACTCCTACAATGGGAGGATTATTAATTATCTTAAGTATTTTGGTATCTGTGTTTTTATGGGCTGATTTAAGAAATAATTTTATTTGGATATCTATAATAACAATTTTACTATTTGGTCTAATCGGATTTGCAGATGATTATAAAAAGGTAAAAACCAATTCCAGTCGAGGCATATCTTCTTTAGTAAGAGTCTCTTTTCAAATTTTATTTGGATTGTTAGTTACTTATCTAATAGTCCTAAATCTAGATCCAATTATCAGTAATTCAATGACATTACCTTTTTTTAAAAATTTAATAATTGACTTTGGTTTTTTTTATTTTTTTATATCTATTTTTATAATCATTGGTTCTGCAAATTCTGTAAATTTAACTGATGGATTAGATGGATTGGCAATCGTACCTGTGATGATAGTATCCATGTCATTTTTATTAATAGTTTACATTTCGGGCAATAAATTATTTGCTAATTATTTGTTAATTCAATACATACCTGGCACTGGTGAGTTAGCAGTATTTTGTGGCTCTTTAATTGGTGCGGCTCTAGGATTCTTATGGTTCAATGCGCCACCAGCTAAAGTATTTATGGGTGATACAGGATCATTAGCATTGGGATCATCATTAGGAACTACGGCTATTATGTGCAAACATGAAATCTTACTAGCAATAATAGGCGGGTTATTTGTTTTAGAGACATTTTCTGTAGTACTTCAGGTTATTATTTTTAAAATTACTGGGAAAAGAGTTTTCCTAATGGCGCCTTTACACCATCATTTTGAAAAAAAGGGTTGGGCTGAGTCTACTATTGTAATCAGGTTTTGGATTATAACAATTGTATTAGCCCTAATAGGTCTATCAACTTTGAGAATTAGATAAATGTATTTAGTATACGGTCTTCAAAAGTCAGGTATTTCATTAGTAAAACTATTAGAAAAAAAAAATTTAGATTTTAAAATATGGGATGATAATGATTTAGTTAGAAAGAAATTAAAAAAAGTTATTAATCAAAATCTTTTTATAGATAAAAAAAATTGTAAGTTGATTGATTTTGACAAAATATTTGTTTCTCCAGGAATATCTCTTAGACAGAAAAAATTTCAATTTAAAAAAAAAACTTCTAAAATTCAGAGGGATTTAAATTTTTATATTTCGAATTTAGAGAAACAAAATGTAATTGCCATAACTGGTACAAATGGTAAATCAACAACAACAAAATTAATTGGAGATATTTTAAAAAAACAAAAAATTTCAAGATTTGTAGGAGGTAACATTGGAGATCCATTGTGTAACGCTTTTTTATCACAAAAAAAATATAAATATCATGTAATCGAATTAAGCTCATTTCAACTTGAAACTGTTAATAATATTAATAGTAAAATATCAATAATTACAAATTTATCATACGATCATTTGGATAGATATAAAGATATGAACGATTATATTAATCAAAAGAAAAATATAATTACAAAAAATGGTTTTAATTTAATCTCAATTGATGATAGTTTTTCAAAAAAAATATATGAAAAAAAAAATATAAAAAATAAAATAAGTTTTTCAATTTTAAACCCTAAGGCTGATGTTTACATGGGACATAGCTTTATATTAGATAACTACTTCCATAATAATAAAAAAATAGATGTAAAATATATTTCCAGAGATTTAAGTGGAAAATTTAATAATCAGAATATAGTAATAGCGTATATATGCAATAAACTATTAAAATTATCAGAAAATTTTTTTTTTGATGTTATTAAAAATTTCAAAGGATTGCCTCATAGATCAAAAATTATATTTGAGAATAAAAAGCTTAAAATTATTAATAATAGTAAATCAACTAATATTAGCTCAACTATAAATTCTATTGTTAATTATAATAATATTTATTTAATTTTAGGCGGCATTGCAAAGGAAAAAAATTTTGAAATTATTTTAAATTTTAAGAAAAATATTAATTGTATTTATTTGTTTGGAAAATCTTCTAAATTTATTGAAAATAAATTAAAAAAAAATATTTATGTAAAAAGATTTAAGGATCTAAAACAATTAATAAATCATGTTTTTGCAGATATTAAATTTAATAAAACTCAATCTACAATTTTATTTGCTCCAGCTTGTAGCTCTTATGATCAATATAAGAACTTTGAGGAAAGAGGAGAAGAATTTACAAAATTAGTTCTAAAGCATTTAAAAAAAACATGAGATATCTACAAAATTGGTGGCACACTATCGATAGAATAAACTTCATACTAATTTTATCATTAGGTATCACTGGTTTAATTCTATCTTTTTCTATTAATGAGTACTTTTCGATAAATAGACATACAGTTTTTTTTATGATTTCTTTAGGTTTGTTATTTATATTAGCTGGCTTAGATAACAAAAGTATAAGAAGGATTTCCTTATTTGCTTTTATTATTTTAATTTTTTTAATGTTTCTAATACTTTTTTTAGATTATGAAGTAAAAGGCGCAAAAAGATGGATTCAAATTTTTAATTTTACTCTACAACCATCCGAAATCATAAAGCCAATTTTTGTAATATTATCAGCATGGTGTATTAGTAGATCTATTGAGGATAAGAAATTTTATCTACCCGTATTATTTATATTCTGCTTAGTTTTGTTAGGTTTAATACTTATGCAACCAGATCTAGGTATGACAGTTCTTGTTTCAGCAACCTTTTTTTGCCAGTTATTTGTTGCTGGATTATCTATTTATTTAGTTATTTTGGCTTTTCTATTTATTTTAAGTATTTCAATTTTTTCATACTTAATATTTGACCATGTACAATCAAGAATAAATTCTTTTCTTGGCGGTCTAGGTGGAGCAGATACATATCAAATAGATTTAAGTTTGAAAGCCTTTGCAAATGGAGGACTATTTGGTAAAGGTCCTGGGCAAGGAATTCTAAAGGAGAAAATTCCAGACGCAAACACAGATTTCATATTTGCCGTAGCTGGTGAGGAGCTTGGTTTTATATTTTGTTTGATTATTATTCTAATTATTTTATCAATAATCGTAAGAACTCTATTAAATGTTTTAAAGTTAGACGACCCTTATAAAATTCTTGCAATCAGTGGTTTAATTTGTTCTTTTGGATTACAATGCTTAATAAATATATTTAGCTCCTTGGGCTTAATTCCAACAAAAGGCATGACACTTCCTTTTGTTAGCTATGGCGGTTCATCAATGATATCTATAGCATTACTTTTTGGTTTTTTATTATCCTTAACCAATAAAAAAAATGAGAATTTATGAAAAATAAATTTTTAATAATTACAGGCGGTACTGGAGGACATGTAATTCCGGCAAATAATTTTGCAAATTATCTTATAAGTAAAAATATTAATTGTAGGCTTATTTTGGATAAAAGAGGTTACAGTTATATTGATAAATCGAACTGTATTATTAATATAGTTAATAGTTCAAATCTTAACGGCGGAATATTTTCAAAGGTTATTGGTTTATTAAATCTTTTTATAGGTTTTTTGAAATCATTTTTAATTATACTTATTTTTAAACCTAAATTTGTTCTATCATTTGGTAGTTATGCATCTTTTTTTCCAATGATGAGTTGTATTTTGTTAAAACCATTTTACAATATAGAAATTTATATACATGAACAAAATTCTATTATAGGCAGATCAAATAATTTCTATTTAAAGTATGCAAATAAATTGTTTCTTAATTTTGATTTAGGTACTAGTAATAAAAAAAAAATATATTTATCTAATTCGTACATCGTTGGTTCTCCTGAAAAAAATAATGTTTCAAAATATAAAAAAAAATATAATTTTGATAAATCATTTACCATATTTATTTTTGGTGGAAGTCAAGGGTCAGTATACATTTCAAGTTTTGCATTGAACCTTATCAAGCTTCTTGATGATAAAAAATTAAATATAAAATTTATAATTCAATGTCCAAAAAAAAACATTTCTAAAATATCAATGGATTTAAAACATTTGAAAAAAAAAATAATTATAAAAGAGTATTTTCACAATATTGATGAAATTTTACAAAATACAACAATAGCTATATCTAGGGCAGGCGCTGGATCGATAAATGATTTAATAAGATATAAAATACCATCAATCTTAATTCCTCTTCCTTCTGCAAAAGATAATCATCAATTTTATAATGCTTCAGTGATGACTAATCATGAGGTTGCCATAATTTTAGATCAAAGAAAAGACGAATATAATAAAGCAAAAAATTTTATTCATGAGATGTATAGAAACGTTAATAAACTAAAAATTATCAGAGAAAGATTCGAAAAAATTAAAGTTACGAATTCTAATTCTTTAATTTATAAATTAATTACTAATGAAAAATAAGATCAAAATTCATTTTGTTGGCATATCTGGAATTGGAATGTCTGGCATTGCAGAATTAATGCAAGACAAAGGATATTTAATTCAGGGTAGCGATATTACTCTAAATGACAATACAAAAAGATTAAAAAAAAAAGGTATTAAATTTTTTTTAGGTCATGATAAAAATAATATTAATTCAGTAGACGCAGTTGTTTTTTCATCAGCAATCAATAAAAAAAACCCTGAAATTAAAGCAGCCCTAATCAATAAAATTCCACTTCTTTCTAGGGCAGATATGCTTGGTGAACTAATGAAAAATAAAAAATCAATAGCAATAGCTGGCTCACATGGAAAAACTACAACAACAAGTTTAGTAGGTAATATTTTAAGTCAATCCAATTTAGACCCTACTATTGTAAATGGTGGAATAATTAATTCTATTTCTAAAAATAATAGGTACGGAAAAGGCGATTGGATGGTAGTTGAAGCAGATGAGAGTGACGGATCTTTTTTAAAGTTACCTCATCAAATTTCTATTATTACTAATTTAGATATAGAACACATGGATTTTTATAAATCAAAAGAATATTTGATTAAGTCTTTTGAAAATTTTATTAATATGCTTCCATTTTATGGAACTTCAATAGTATGTCTTGATGATAAAAATTTACAATTTTTAATAAAAAAAATTAAAACAAGAAATATTATAACTTATTCTATTAAAAACAAAAAAGCAGATGTTTATATATATGATATTAAAAAAAATAAAAAAAATACATCGTTCAAATTAAAAGTAAATAATAATAAAATTTCACACTCTAATAAATATAAGTTTACAATAAACACAATAGGAACTCATAATATTCTTAATGGTACTGCTAGTATTATTGCATCAAAACTAGTTGGTGTTAAAAATGAAGACATAAATAAAGCTTTGACAAACTATATTGGTGTAAAGAGGAGATTTACTTTTTTAGGTAAAAAAAATAAGTCCAATATATATGATGATTATGCTCATCATCCCACAGAAATTTCTGCAACATTAGATGCAGCAAAAAATTTAAAAAATGAGATTATAGTTATTTTTCAACCACATCGTTTCACAAGAACAAAAACTTTAATGAAAGAATTTATAAACGTTTTGTCAAAAATAAAATACTTAATAATTTTAGAAACATATTCTGCTGGAGAAAAAACAATTAAAGGAGCGACTTCAAAAGATATTTTTTTAAATATATCAAAAGTTAATAAAAATGTCTTGTATCTAAAAAATTTAAAAAACTTACAAAATTCATTGGATCAATATACAACAAAAAAAAATACAATAATTTTTATGGGCGCAGGCTCAATTTCTAATATTGCAAAAAAATTTATGGATAGTTAATGTCTAGTAATTTATTGAAAATTGAAAAGAAATTAAAAAGCAAAATCTATTTTAATTATAACATAGGTAGACTAACATGGTTTAGGACAGGTGGAGTGGCAAAAGCACTAGCAATTGTTGAAAATAGTCAAGAATTAGAAATCATTTTAAATGAAATAAATAATAGTAATTTTTATATTTTAGGTGCAGGATCAAATTTATTGATAAGAGATAAAGGATTTAATGGAACAATAATAAAATTAGGTAAGGAATTTAATAGTCTTAATATTAAAGAAAATAAATTAGAAGTCGGAGCGGCAACATCTGACCTAAGTTTATCTAATTATGCACTAAAAAATAATATTGAAGGATTTGAATTTTTTAGTGGAATACCTGGCTCAATTGGAGGTGCCATTAAAATGAATGCAGGATGTTTTGGCTCAGAAACCAAAGATAAACTGGATAGTATAGAAATTTTTAATATAAAATCAGAAAAACAAATTATTATGAGAAAAGATATAAATTTAAATTACAGATCTTCGAATATAAAAATAAACCAAATTATATCAAAAGCAATTTTTAATTTTAATTATGGAAATAATAAAATTATAAAAGATAAAATGGAAAATATCAAAAAACGAAGATTATTATCCCAACCTATTAAAAGCAGAACATCGGGAAGCACTTTTAAAAATCCACCGAATATGTTTGCTGCTAAATTAATTGAAGATAGTGGTTGTAAAGGTATGACATTTGGAAATGCATATGTAAGTGAAAAACATGCTAATTTCTTGATTAATAACGGCAAGGCAACTGCTAGTGATATAGAAAACCTAGGTAAAAAAATTATAGATAAAGTTTACAATAAATTTAATATAAAATTAGATTGGGAGGTAAAAATTTTAGGTGACTTTTGATAAAATATTAATTTTAGAGGGTGGATATAATGAAGAACATACCGTTTCACTTAAAAGTTCAGAAGAAATTCAAAAAACATTAAAAAAGCTTAAGATAAAATTTAAATCATTAAAAGTTAATCCAAAAAATTTTGAAAAAAAAATATCTAATTATAAAAATTATATTTGTTTTAATGCACTTCATGGTCCTTTTGGAGAAGATGGACAAATACAAAAAATATTAAAAAAAAATAAAATTAAATTTACGCATTCAAATTTCACATCATCTAAGAATTGTTTTGATAAAGTGTTAAGTAAAAAAATTATTATTAAGAACAAAATTTTAACTCCAAAATATTCAATAATTAATAAAAAAGACTTAAATTACAATACACTTTTGAAATTTAAAAAAAAATTTAAAAAATTTATAATTAAGCCTAGTAAAAGCGGATCTAGTTTTGGTATAAAAATTATAAAGAAAGATAGTGATTTAAAAAATTTAATAGATTCTATAGATGTATTTAAAAAAGAACTTTTATCTCATAACAAAATCCTAATTGAAGAATTTATAACAGGTAAGGAATTAACAGTATCAACTATAAAATTTTATAATAAAATTGAAGCACTAGCAGTTACGGAGATAAAATCTAAAAATACTTTTTTTGACTATAAGGCCAAATACACAAAAGGTTATGCAAAACATATTTTACCTGCTTTAATAAATAAATCAAACTATCAGAAATGTCTTAGAATAGCCATCAAATCTCATAAAATTTTAGGTTGCAAATCTATAGCTAGAACAGATTTTATTTTAAATACAAGAAGAAATAAAATATATTATCTTGAGACTAATACTCAACCAGGGCTAACTTCAATTTCATTATTACCTGAACAAGCAAAATATAAAAATATATCATTTAAAAATATAATTAAAGGCATATTAAAAAATATTAATTAAAAATATGTCAAGAAATTTAAATAGAAAAAAGTTTTTTTTTTTTAATACAAAAAATTCGTATTATCTAATATTTTCAATTATTGTTATTATTTCAATTTACTTCATTTTTTCTCAAAAAAAATTTTTATTAATTAATATAACTAATGTAGTAGAAAATTTTTCAAAAAATTATGGATACCAGTATAATAATCTTAGTATAAGTGGTTTAAATAGAGTTAAATATACTTTTATTGAAAAAAAATTAGAAAAATTTTCTAACTCTTCAATTTTCTTACTCCCTTTTGATAAAATAAGTGTTGAAATAAAAGAAAATAATTGGGTTAAGAGTATAAAATTAAAAACAAATTATAAAGATACCCTTTTTATAGATTTGAAAGAATATATTCCAATAGGTTTATATAATTTTAACAATAAATTATTTTATTTTGATGCTAATGGAAAAATAATTGGAAGATTTGATGAAACATTAAATACAAATGAAAAGTTATTAATTTTTTTTGGAAAATCATCAAACTTAAAAGCAAACTCGATAATAAATATTATCAAAAAAATAGATTTTGAAAAAAAATATAAGATAAAAAGTATTGAATATATCGAAAAAAGACGATGGGATATATATTTGAAAAACAATATTAAACTTATGTTGTCTGAAACTAAACCTAAGATTTCATTACAAAACTTTATGAATATAGAAAAAAATCTTAGCGAAACAGATTTGAATAATATAAAATATTTTGATTTAAGGAATATAAATAAAACTCTTATAAATTATAATTAATGATTAAAGCTGGTCTTGATATTGGTAATTCAAAAATTTCATGTATAGTTGTCGATTATAAGAATTATGATAAAATAAATATTTTATCAACATTTAGTATCCCAACAACAAATATAAAAAAAAATATTATTTTAAATTATGAAAATTTATCACAACAAATTAAATCACTTATTTATGAAACAGAAAAATTATCTCAAACTAAATTGAATTCTATAAATTTAAATGTATCTCTTTTGAATTCTACTTCACATTATTATGACTCTGAAATTAAAATAAATAATGAAAAAATATCCGAATTACATTTAAAAAAAATTATCAACAAATCAGATTTCTTTAATAGTTCACCAGATAAGTTAGAATTGTTTAATAATATCATTTCTTATGGTATTGATAATAATCAATATTTCACGGCTCCATTAGGTAATTATTCTGATTTTGTAAAAATAAATTTTTATAAAATTCTGACACAAAGAAAATATGTAGAAAATTTTTCAAATGTAATTAAAAATTTAAAAATAAGTATTGAAAACTATGTTCCATCTCCATTATCATCAGCTTTGTCATCATTAACTAAAGATGAAAAAGAATTAGGTACAATATGTATAGACTTAGGTTATTCAACTTCTTCAATATCAATCTTTGAGAATAATAAGTTTATATTTGGAGATACAATTGGAGTTGGGAGTAATAATATTACTTTAGATATTGCCAGAGGAGTATCAACAACTATTTCTAGTGCAGAAAGATTAAAGACTTTGTATGGGTCATTGATTTCTTCACCTAGTGATGATCACGAAATTATTGAGACTCCTATAATTACTGGTGATAAAAATACTTTTCATCAAATTACAAGATCAAACCTTAACTCAATAATAAAACCACGTGTTGAAGAAACTTTGGAAATGTTATGGCAAAAAATAAAAGATAATAATTTTAGTAATAAGAAGATTAATAATGTTGTTATAACTGGTGGCGGCTCACAATTAGATAATATAGAAAAATATGTATCAACTATTTTTGCAAGTGGAGCTAGAGTTGCTTATCCAATAAACTTACATAATTTAGATAATAAATATAATAAACCTAATTTTTGTGATGTCATTGGATCAATTTTGTTTGACCCAAAAATACATGGAATAAATTTTCTATATAAACAGTCAAAATCTAAGAAAAAACATGGATTTTCAAGCTTTTTTTCTTGGCTTGATCAATATATTTAGATAATACTATATATTGTAAATTATGTTGACGGTTTCGATATCAAATCGTTAAAAACATTATAAAACGGCGGAGAATTAGATGACTATTAATATTTCAATACAAGATGTAGACCAAAACTTGCATCCAAAAATTACCGTTCTAGGTGTTGGAGGTTCAGGTGGTAATGCAGTAAACAATATGATTAGCGCAAACTTAGAAGGCGTTGATTTTCTAATTGCAAATACTGACGCACAAGCATTACAAATTTCAAAATGTCCAAACAAAATTCAATTAGGATTAAATAGTACTAAAGGTTTAGGTGCTGGGATGAGACCAGACATTGGTAGACAGGCTGCTGAAGAAGCAATTCAAGATCTTAGTGATAAATTTGATGGAAGTCATATGTTGTTCATTGCTGCAGGAATGGGTGGAGGAACTGGTACTGGCGCCGCACCAGTTATAGCAAAGCTTGCTCGTGAGAAAGGGATATTAACTGTTGGTGTTGTAACAAAACCATTTCATTTTGAAGGATCTCAAAGAATGAAATTAGCAGAAAAGGGAATTGAAGAACTTCAACAATACGTTGATACTCTGCTTACAATACCAAATCAAAACTTATTCAGAATTGCTAACGAAAAAACAACTTTTTCTGACGCATTTAAAATGGCTGATGATGTCCTTTACGCTGGGGTAAGAGGAGTAACTGATTTAATGGTACAGCCAGGAATGATAAACCTTGATTTCTCGGATATAAAAACAGTTATGTCAGAAATGGGTAAAGCAATGATGGGAACAGGAGAAGCATCAGGAGAAGGAAGGGCAATTGCAGCTGCTGAGGCAGCTATTGCTAATCCACTCATTGATGATGTCTCATTGAAGGGAGCTAAAGGTCTAATAATCAATATAACAGGTGGTAAAGATATCACACTTTATGAAGTAGACGAAGCTGCTAATAGAATTAAACAAGAAATAGATGAAGAAGCAAATATAATTTATGGCACAACTTGTGATGATAGACTTGAAGGTCTTGTAAGAGTAAGTATTGTTGCAACTGGGATAGATGCTAATATCAGTATGTCAAAAAATACATTAGAGAGCTTTGCACCAATTAATATTAATAATGAAATTTATAAAAAAAATAATATAATCAATAATGAGGATAAAATTGATACACCTTTCTTGGCAGATGAAAATATTCAAAGTAATGTTGATCAAGAAGTAAAAGACTCTCTAGATGAAGATATTTTGTATTCAAAAGAAGAAACTTCAACAGATGAATCAAAAGCTCTTTTAGTAGATGAAAATCATGGTGATATTTCAAATAGTAGAGAAGAAATTGTCGAGTCTCATAAAGATGAAGTATTTCAAAAGGAAGAGATTGAGGAAAGAAATGAGCAAAATTTTGATCATAAATCCCAGGAAACAGATGATTTGGTAAAAGAAAGTGAGTCCTCTGTTAGAAGATTAAGTCTTTTTGATACTTTATCCACTACTGACCCATCAAATTCACCTCAAGATAAAGATATTGTGGAAGAAAAATCTGAACCTATTTTAAATTCAGGTGAAAATTTAAATGTTAATCAAGAAATTGTGGAAGAAAACGAAATTTCTAAAGGTTCAGAAAATGAGTTTAATCCTGAAGAAAGTGATTCTTCGGAGCTTGAAGACGAGTTTAATCAAGAAACTGAAGAAGAATTGCTTGATATACCTACATTTTTGAGAAGGCAGGCCAATTAGTTTTGTTTGAAACACTTTGAAATATTAGGTTAGTTGTTAAAATCGTTAAATTTATATATCTCTAAAAGTGCTGATTTCAGCACTTTTTACTATGATTGACGTACACAACAAAAACATATTCCAACAAACAGTTACTAAGCCCATTCACGTTAGAGGTATCGGTCTTCATTCAGGAGTAAATGTTTCTATGAAACTTTTGCCTGCAGAAACAAACTTTGGAATTAAGTTCTATAGAACAGACTTAGATTCTAATAATGTAATTGATGCATATTGGTCAAATGTAAGCAGTACTCAACTTAGTACAAGTATTAGCAATAAGTTTGGAATAAGTGTTTCAACAATTGAACATCTTATGAGTGCCTTATCTGGCCTTCATGTTGATAATTTAAAAATAGAGATCGATGGTCCTGAAGTTCCAATTATGGATGGCAGTTCAAAAGATTTTGTAGACTTGATTGAAAAAACACCACTTAAAATTCAGAATAAAAAAAGAAAAATAATTAAAATTAAAAAAAATATTAAAGTTGTTAATGATGATAGTTCGGCAGAATTAAAGCCAAATAATCAGTTTTCAATCGATTTTGAAATTGATTTTCCAAGCTCAGTTATAAGTAAACAATCCTGCCAGCTTCAATTAATAAATGGAAATTACAAATCAGATATAGCATCTGCGCGCACATTTGGATTTATGAAAGATGTAGATATTCTTAGATCAAACGGACTAGCTTTAGGGGGCTCTTTAGATAATGCTGTAGTTGTTGGAGATAATAAAATTTTGAATGAAGATGGACTTAGATTTAAGGACGAATTTGTTAGACATAAAATATTAGACTCCATTGGTGATTTGTATTTAGCAGGAGCGCCTATTCAAGGTTATTTCTATGGAAATAAATCAGGACATTATTTAAATAATTTACTATTAAAGTCTCTATTTTCTGAAAAAAGTAATTACGAGTATATTTAATTATATCATTTTTTTAGGATCAACAATATTATCAAACTCTTTATCACTAACTAGGCCTAAACTTATCGCTGCTTCTTTTAATGTTAAGTTTTCTAAATATGCTTTTTTTGCTATTTTAGCAGCATTATCATATCCTATTTTATTATTTAAAGCAGTTACAAGCATCAAAGAATTTTTTAAATGATTTTCAATATTTCTTTTATTTGGCTTTAGACCTTTTAAACAATTTTTTCTGAAACTTTCGACTCCATCACTGATTAAATTAATTGATTGAATAATATTATAAGCAATTACCGGTTTGTAAGCATTAAGTTGAAAGTGCCCACTTGACCCAGCAATATCAACTGTAGTACTATTTCCAATTACTTGAGCACAAATCATGCTTAGAGCTTCAATTTGGGTAGGATTTATTTTACCCGGCATTATTGAAGATCCGGGTTCATTTGCTGGAATTTCCAATTCACCAATACCTGATCTAGGGCCTGATGCTAAAAATCTTATGTCATTCAAAATTTTTATCAAAGCTATTGAAAGAACTTTTAAGCTATTAGAAAAATTAACTAATGAGTCATGAGATGAGATTGCTTCAAATTTATTAACACATGGTTTGTAGTTATTGTTTGTCATTTTATTCAAATATTTACAAAACGTTTTATCAAAGTTTTTTGGAGAATTTATTCCAGAACCAACAGCAGTTCCACCTTGTGCTAATAAATTTAATTCTTTTTTTGCAATTAATATTCTATCAAAGCATGATTTAACTTGTGAGTAGTAAGCTGAAAATTCATCGCCTAAGGTTATAGGAGTCGCATCTTGAGTGTGTGTTCTTCCAATTTTAATAATTTTAATAAATTTCTTGTTCTTTTGTTTCAATTCCTTCAATAAACTCTTGAGATTAGGCAATAGTTTCTTAGAAACTAATTCATTAATAGCAACATGCATAATAGTAGGAAACGTATCATTAGATGACTGAGATAAATTAACATGATCATTTGGATGAACAGGTTTTTTACTTCCAATCTTTCCTTTTATTTTTTTTATAGCATAATTACTGATAACTTCATTGGCATTCATATTTGTTTGCGTGCCAGAACCTGTTTGCCAGACTACTAATGGAAATTCATTAATTAATTTTAAATTTATTATTTGATTACAAGCTTGAACTATTAGATTACCTATTTTTTTATCTAATATTCCAATTTGCACATTAGCTTGTGCGGCAGCTTTTTTCTGTTGTCCAATAGCAATTATAAGTTCTTTAGGTATGATTTCGTTACTTATTTTAAAATTTTCTAGAGATCTTTGTGTTTGAGCTCCCCATAGTTTATCTTTATCAATTTTTTTTAAACCTAAGCTATCAAATTCTATTCTTTTTTTGTTAGTCATTATTTGTTAATGGTAATATATATAACATATTATATCACACATATGAATAAACTTATTTTGCTTAGACATGGACAAAGTCAGTGGAATCTAGAGAACAAATTTACTGGATGGAAAGATGTTCCACTTACTGAAAAAGGTGTTGAAGAGGCAATCAACGCTGGTCGTTTAATAAAACAAAACAACATAATATTTGATAAAATTTTTAGCAGTGTATTACAGAGAGCAAATAAAACAGCTGAAATTGCTATAAAAGAAGCAGGTATGACAGATTTATTTCAAAAAGATGAACTTATTTATGTTAGAAATGAAAGTTTAAATGAAAGAGATTATGGTGATTTAGTAGGTTTAAACAAATTAGAAACGTCAGAAAAATTTGGAAAGGATCAAGTGCAAATTTGGAGAAGATCTTACGATGTGCCTCCACCAGGAGGTGAAAGCCTAAAAGATGTCGTTGACCGAGTTTCGCCTTATTTTAGGAAAAATATAGAAACATTATTATTTGATAATAAAAATATATTGATAGCTGCTCACGGCAACTCATTGAGAGCAATAATGATAACAGTTGGATTGTACAAGCCTGAAGAAATTTCCTCAATTGAAATCCCAACAGGAAGACCATTGTGTTTAGAATATAAACAGAATAAGTTAATTAAGAACTATTATTTAAACTAATTTTTTTTATAATTAGAAAAATTTATTACGTTATCAGTTTTATTCTTTTTCTTATCTTTAAGTAGTTTTTCTTTTTTCTTTACAAAAATATTTTCATGAAGTTTTAAGCCAAAATTAGATGAAGGATCTGCGAAAGATATTATAGACTCAAAACTAATTTTTAAGTTTGTTTTAATATTTTCAAAAGAAAGACTTATTGAAAAGCAATCTTTATCTATATTAATATTGCTATATTCATGTTGTAAAATTATTGTCATCTCATTTGGATATTTCTTTAATAGCCAATCAGGAACAATATTTTTTTTATGATTAGTTACAAAAGTGATATAAAGTTGAATATTGCTGGATAAATTGTTTTTATTTATCTCTATTAATATATCCTTAAGAACATTTATTATATTCTTATTTAAAATTTTTTGATAGTTTACCATAATAATTAAATTTTAGTTAAATAGATATTATTTAATTAATTAAAAGAAATACATAATTTTATTAATTATTAAATTTATTATGGATAAAAATAATCAAAAAAATATACTCAATTACTTTGAAAAAAAATCAGATTATTATCAAAATATTAAAAATTCATTATTATTTTCTTTGATTAAAAAAAAGGAATTAGATATATTTAAAAAAAATGTTCATATAATTTCCTCAGATACAGTAATTGACTTAGCTTCAGGATCTGGATTTTATATAAATGAAATAGCTAAACATAAGCCGAAGGAAATATGTGCAATTGATTTTTCACAAAAAATGTTAGACAAAATTAAATTAAAAAAAATAACAAAAATTAATTCTAATATTGAAAAATTAAATTTAAATAAAAAATTTGATATTATTTTTTGTTTTGGATTGTTAGAATTTTGCTCAAATACAAATATTATTTTTCAAAAAATAAAAGATTTGTCAAAAAATAATTCAAAAATATATTTAATTTTCCCTAGAAATAATATTTTTGGGTTAATATATAGATTTTACCATTTAATAAATGGTTTAAATATAAAATTAAAAAACTATAAAACTATTCAAAATGAATTGAATAAAAATAATCTAAAAATTATAAAAAAATATAATACATTTTTGTCTACTTTTGTTGTAATAAGAAAAAATGGATAATGGAATTGATAAGGAAAAAGACTTTTGGGATAACAAAATTATTCAATGGGAAAATGGAAGATATTTAAAAAAAAATAATTCTTTTTTTGAAAAGTTATCTGATTATTTTAGTTCTTCATTAGTTTTTAGACGAGATAAATCTATAGAATTTTTAAAACAAATAAATATTGAAAATAAAATAGTTTATGAATTAGGTTGCGGGTCTGGTTTTTTAGCAAAACAAATATTAGATCTTGGTGCAAGTAAGTATATCGGTTTAGATATATCTTCAGAGGCAATTTCTCGTGCAAATATGATTAATGCAGATTTAATTAGAGATAATAAATGCTTTTTTTATTGTGGTAGACAAAGTAATTTTAAGCAAATTGAATATGATGTAATGTTCTCTTTGGGGTACATTGACTGGATATATGATAACGAAATTGTTGAATTAATTAATTTCACAAAAAAAGAAAAACCTTTTTTCCATTCCTTTTCTTCTTTAAATAAAAAAAGTATAAGCCAATTATTACATAAATTTTATGTATATCTATCATATAAAAGAAATAAAAAACTATCACCGATTTATAGATCTGATATTCAAATTAAAAATTTTTTTAAAAATGATAATTATATTAATTTTTATTCAAATAAAAAATTAAACTTTGGAAAATTCTTTGGAAATATTAAATTCAAATAAATTATTAAATATTTCTATCTGTGCCGATGATTATGGTTATAATTTTGAGGTAAATAGCTCAATTATAAAATTAATTAAAAAAAAAATTATTACACACACTTCTTGTATTATATATCAACAAAATAATTATATTGAAGGCTTTAATGAACTAAAAGATAGGGCAAAAGATGTAAATATTGGTTTACATTTATTATTTATAAATGATGAAAATAATAATAATTACGAATTAAATAATTATAAAAATACGTTTAGAAAATATTTAATTAGATCTCATTTGAGTTACATTGATAAAAATAAAATTATAAGATTAATTAATAATCAATTAGATTATTTTGAAAAATTTTTTTCTTTTCAGCCAAAATTTATTGATAGCCATATGCATATTCATCAATTTCCAAAAATATCAAATATTCTCTTAAATATATTAATAAAAAGATATAGTTCTAGTGATTTAAATAAAATATGGATAAGAAACACTCAAAATTATAATATAAAAAAAAATAATATAAAATCAAATGTACTCTCTTACTATGGAAAAAATTTTAAAAAAAAATTAATCAATTTTAATATTAAAACTAACAAAAATTTTATTGGTTGTTACGAATTTAAAGATAATTTTAAAATTAAAATATTTTATGAAAGAATTTTAAAAAATATAGTCAATGGAACACTTCTTATGTCTCACCCAGGTTTTTATAATAGTTTAAATAAGCATACAGATGATATTTATAAATTCAGACAGTTAGAATATAATTTTTTAAGTAGTTCTGAATTTAAAAAATTATTAGTTTCAAACAATATAGTAATCAATAGTTCAAACAATATTTTACTTTAGTAAATCATTATCGAAATAATCAATAGAGTTAATAATTTTTTTATTAATTTTGAGATTTTTTTTAAATAAATTATAACTTTTTAACATTATTTTAATATCTTCATTTAAATTTCCACTAGTTAAAATTCCAAAATTTTCATTTTTAACAATTGAAGAATTTATATATTGCTCAGCATGATTATTTATTGGCATTAATATCATTGGTATTTCAAGATTTATACAGTCAGCTATTGCACTATAACCTGAGTTAATTATCGCAATATCACATTTTTTTAATATTTTAAAATTATCAAATTCTTTATAAAAATATTTATGATTTGTATAATCTTTTGATCCTAATTTATATTTATAGTTTATTAAATAAAAATTATATTTATCCAAATTTATTTTTGAAAAAAAAACTTTTGTTTTAAATGATGACCCACTTAACATTACACATATATTTTTAATTTCTGATGATTCTACTTTTATGAAATTATTTTTAAATCTAGAAATAGGTGGGAGAAAAAAAATTTTTTTATTATTTTTATTATTTTTTTTTAAATCATTAATTGATATAACAGGACTCCATATTTTTTTATAAACAAATTTTGAAATCAAATAATCAAACAATTCTATTAGAAAAAATTGTGGGTATATATTGAGTGGTTTTTTCTTAAATCTAAAAAAATATCTAATTATTAAATTTGAATTATTTAAAGCTACACTATTTCTTTTTTTAAAATCTTTTCCGGGGAAAAAATATATTGAGTCCGATATAATAAGATCAGCATTTACTTTTTTAATAACATTATTGATATTTGTTGAATTTATTTGAACTATCTTAATTATATTTATCAAATTTAAAATAAGTTTAAAAATACTTAGTTTGCCATTTTTTTTATCATAGTCAATTTGTTTTAGCGGTATAATTTTATAGTTATTGTATTTAAAATAATCTTTTCCATTACCTGATGTTAGTATTGTGATTTCAAAATTTTTAGAAATTAACCAGTCTATTAAAACTTTACATCTGGTCGAATTGCCTAACCCCAATCCATTAATCAATATAACTGCATTTTTCATATATTTGAAATTAGTCTATTTTTAAATCAATCACGACAGTATTTTTATCGTCCATTTCAAGCCACTCAATATTATTATTTATGTTTTCAAATATAACTCTAATATTAAACTTAATGTTTTTATCAAATTCTAATGGTATGACTATATCAAATGGAGATTTTAAGAGTGAGGGATCATCACCAAATTTAATATCTTTATATTCTGCAAATTGAAGAATTTCATCAGTTTTCTTGTTTATTAATTGAATTTTAATATTATTAAAATTATACCCTGCTAAATTTCCACCAATATTTACGTTATTTCTTAATTGAAAAGAAAATATTCTAAAATATATTTCTGATTTATTATCAATTAGGTTAATTCCTAGATGCAGCGGTATATTTACGATCTCTTGATCTAAATTTAAGCCAGGTTTATACGTTTCATTAAGTAAAATTTTTGCTAAGTAAAATTTATTATCATTTTGTTCTATATGGTAGAGGGTATTGACCTCTTTATCATTTAAAATTTTAAAAGTATTAATTTCATTTATGTTTGGAACATAATCGTTTGATAAATTATTGTAACAAGGATAGTCATTGAAATATTTAAACAAAATAAAGTTATTGAATTGCTTTGTTTCAACAATTTTTTTATTTTTTAATATGCTTATTTCAGAAGTTGATAATTTTTTTTCTTTATTAAATTTAAATTCAGAAATATCTAAAAATAAATAACAATAATTATTTTTATGTAAGCTAAAATAGCTATCTCTAATGTTCTT
Source organism: uncultured Alphaproteobacteria bacterium (assembly GCA_902518985.1). Classification (GTDB taxonomy): domain Bacteria; phylum Pseudomonadota; class Alphaproteobacteria; order HIMB59; genus CACPNW01. Next base: position 40,569 of record CABYIF010000005.1, read on the forward strand.
ATCTTCATTTAAAGTATAATCTATGGTTAAATTAGGAGGAAAAATATTTTTATTTTCAATGACAGAACCAACTAATACTTTTGAATATATTTCATCATCCGTTAGTTTAAGATTATTTATTAAAAGTTCTTTAATTGAGTTTTTAAAGTTATGATTGAACCTTGCAGAATAACTATCAGTTAAGTAGTCTAAAGCAAAAAGACTTTTTATAAATCCAAAAAAAATTATTAATAAAAGAATAAATTTTTTAAATTTATAATTTTCATAAATCGATACCAATGCATAAGAAACTAAAATTGATAGAATTGGTGCAACAACTATAAAATATCTTCTATCTAATCCTATCTCCAGTTTTTTATAAAATAATAAATATCCAACCGAAGTTATTAAAATAAGAATAAATAAAAAATGAATTATGTAGGAATTCTTTTTCCAATATTTATTAAAGAAATTTGAATTTGGATTTTTTAAATACAACCAATATGAAAATAAAATTAGAAATACTGATGGAAAAGAAATATTAAAATAAATCCATCCCTCTGTATAAGTAAATAACAATCTAATTTTTTTTGCAACTTTCGAGAGATATTTTTTATATGTATTATAAAATTTTCCTAAGTATTTTTTTTGAAAGTCCTGTAAATAAAAAATACTTTTAAAATTATTATCAATAGTTAAATTTTGAATATTTTTATTAATATTATCTTTAGAAATATTAGTATTTTCATTTTCAACAAAAATTGTTATTTTCTCTTTGTTTAATATATTTTCTTCAAAATTTGAATTTCCATAATCATACTTTTCTAAATTTTTCTTTTTAAAATAATATATTGAATGGGAAAAGAGCAAGATAAAAATTATTGTAAAACTAAATAAAATTTTTAAAAAATCTTTAAATTTATTTGATGAGTTTTTGATTACATAAAAATATCCACAAATAATAGGAAGTATATAAGTAGAATGAAATTGAAATGCTATTAATCCAAATAGAGTAAATAATATTATATATGTATTTTTTATCTTAATTATATTTAATAGTACAAAACTATATGCCAGTATCATAAAACCAAATCCAAATGACGGGTTCCATAATCTGAATAATAATTCAAATAATAGTGAAGAAGAAAATATTAAAAATAAAGTTATAAGAGCAATTTTAAAATCAAATATTTTGTAAACCACCAAACCAAGAAAAAATAAGCTAATAATGTTAAATGAAAGTGAAAATAAAAATATATATTGTATTTTTTGTGTAATAAGTTGAATAGTAAAAATATAATAATATAAAAATCCTCCAATACTTCTGTGTCCATTTAGATGATTTAGTTCTGGGCCATATAATTGAAAATTGTCTAACAGATTATAAGATCTAATTAAATCTCTATCACCAAATTGAAAATACCAAAAATTTTCGTACAAAAGTAAGTATGATGTAACAAGTAAAATTAATAAGATAAAAATTATACCAAAAGTAAAATTTTCAATATTTTTTTTTACAGGGACCATTAATTTTTAATGTTTATTAGCAGAATTTAATAAAATTTGATAAGAATTTATTTATTTCATAAAATAGTTAATTAAATTCTTGTATATATATCAAATGATTAAAATTAATTATAGACCAGAAATAGATGGTTTAAGAGCTATAGCTGTTGTAGCCGTCATTATTTATCATGCTAACTTAAAAATATTTAATTATCCACTTTTAAAAGGAGGCTTTCTTGGAGTAGATATATTTTTTGTTATATCAGGTTATTTAATTACATCTTTGATTTATAAAGAACTCTTAATTAATAACAGTTTTTCATTTAAATATTTTTATGAAAGAAGAATTAGGAGAATTTTACCAGCTTTACTAACTGTAATTTTCTTATTATTTCCTGTTAGTTTCATTTATCTATTACCCTCTAGTTTTGTTGATTATTCACATTCAATCATATCTTCTCTTGGTTTTAGCTCTAATTTTTATTTCCATATTACTGGACAAAAATATGCAGCAGAAAGTGCATCTATAATACCTTTTCTTCATACTTGGTCATTATCAGTTGAAGAACAATTCTATATTTTATTTCCAATAGTATTTTTTGTTGTATTTAAATATTTAAAAAAATATCTACATTTTTTATTGATATTATTTTTCTTCTTAAGTTTATTATTAGCTGAGTGGGGTAGTAAAAATTATCCATCTTTAAATTTTTATCTTTTACCAACAAGAGGTTGGGAATTAATTGCAGGTTCAATTTTAGCATACTTTGAAATTTCATTAGGTATTAGAAAAAGTAATAAATTTTTAAATTTAATTTTACCATCCATTGGATTAATTTTGATAATTATATCAATTTTAACTTTTAATGATAACATACTTCACCCATCAAAATACACTTTTTTACCAATATTTGGTGTCTGCTTAATTATTTGGTTTTGCAATAAAGATAATATTGTCTTTAATATTTTATCATCTAAATTATTTGTAGGAATTGGTTTAATTTCTTACTCTCTTTACCTTTGGCACTATCCAATTTTTGCATTTTTCAACATTACTCAAATAAATAATACAAATATATTTTATGATATAATCAAAATCTTTATCGTAGTTATTCTATCAATCTTAACTTATTTTTTAATAGAAAAACCCTCCAGAAATAAAAAATATAAATTTAAATATATATTAATACCTATAATCTTAATTTCTTCTTTCACAATATTCATGAGTTTAATAATAATTTACAAAGACGGATTTAAAAATAGAGTCCCACAATTATTGCTAAATGATTTGGGTGATTTTGAGAAAAACAATTGGAATTTACTCAAAAATTCAAAAGACGTTATTTGTCATCATAATATAAATGGATGTGTATTTAACGAAAAGTCAAAAGATAAGGTGTTTTTAATAGGTGATAGCCTAATGGGAACTATAATGTATGATTTAACAAACAAATTAATAAATAAAAATTATTCTGTAAAAACAAATACTATAGCAGGTTGTCATTACTTCCCAGGATTTGATAAAATAAATACTAAAACAAAAAAAATAGAAGAAATGTGCAATGATGAATATTTTAGCAAATTACATAATTATTTAATGAAACAAAATAATGCTATAATTATTTTTGCTGCAATGTATCCAATACAATTAAATAATACTTTTTTTGATAATGAAGAAGGTGGCATAGCAGATTATGGTATCATTATTCATGAGTATATTGCTAAAGGTAAATATAAAAATTTAAAAGACTCATTTAAAAATTCAATAGAAAACCTATCAATTAATAATAAAATAATTCTAACATATCCATTTCCTGAAGCAGGTTGGCATATTCCAAAATTATTATTTAATTCTTTTCCAGAAAATCGAAAAGATGCTAGTAATTTTATTTTAGAAGAAAATTTTATCACAACTTCATATAATGTATTTATAAATAGAACTAAGTCGAGTTTTGACTTACTTGACTCTATAAAAGGCAAAAATATAATTAGAGTTTATCCTCATAAATTATTTTGTGATAATAGAATTAGTGAAAGATGTCTTACGCATGATGAAAAAAATATTTTTTATTCTGATGCTGATCATCCTTCAATAAAAGCAAGTGAGATGATTAATAAATTAATAATTGAAAAAATTAATGAAATAGAAAACTAAATTATTGTTACTATTATTCTGCTTAAAAACTTCATAATACTATCTTGAATATTATTAAAAAATTAGAATATTGAAACTTATTATTAATTATGATCTATGGTTTTTAATTCTTTAAAGAAGACATTATTTCATCATAATTATTTATTTTAGATGCTGAAGACTTTATTCTATCTTTCCAAAATTGTGCATTTTTAAAATAAATATTTTTATTTGTGATTAAAGAATAATTAATTAGCGCTTTATCATAATCAAGCAAAATATGATTTAATCGTGCGTAAAGAAATTTTTTATAATCATCTTCAAGGCTAGGATTAATAAATATTCCAAATTTATAAATCATTTTAATTAAATTTTTTGGTACATACTTAACAATTTTTAAAGAAATTTTACCTAAAATAGAATATTCCTCATAGCTTCTGTTTGTAATAAAAATTCTTTTATCATTTTCTAACATTCGTAGTTTTATATTGTCACTATCAAGCATTTTATAATTTGAAAACTCTTTTTTATTTCTAAGCATATAATCAACATTCACAAATTGATTTTTTCTATTAACTGGATAATAATTATAATGAGGGTCAAAAAGATACATATTATTGAATTTAGTTTTATTTTTTTTATTGAAATTTTCTAATTCAACAAAGTTTAAAGTATGGGATGCAATGCCATCATTTTGATATAAATAAACCATATGAACTTTAGTATTAATATTTTCAGATAGTCTTAAAAAAATATCAGCAACTCCATCACACCAAATTGAACCATGAAGCATTTTCCAGGAAACACCATCATCTAGATTTTTAAATTCAGGTCGAAAAAAATTGTAAACATAATTATTTAGAACAACTAATGATTTTTTCTGATTTTCATTATCTGTCATTTCAAATTCTATTTTATCGTTAATTGCATAAAAGACACTGTGTGTTAACAAAGATAATTCATGAGAAAAAATTAATCTTGATATTAATTTTTTAGGATAATCAAATATAATAAAATTTCCAATAAAAATAAAAAGTATAAATATAAAAAAAAATAAGATTTTTTTCATAATGCAAGCATAGTATAATTAAATCAGATTTTCTCAATCACTTAATTTAGATTGTATCTTAATGCTTTGCTTAAATTTTGAGTCTTTGTTTGAATTGCTAATTTAAAACTTATTTAAGACTTTCTATATATGAAAGAAAATCATTAATTTCTACAAATTTACAAATACCAATTGGAAACATTTCCCTTGTAGTAAATCCTCCACCAGTCATTGCCCAAATATCAATTCTAAGTGTATTAAGTTCAACAGAGTATACTCTATCTCGTATGTTATCTTTATTTGTAAATATATTTATATAAGAAAGGTTTAAATCAATATCATAGTAATATTCTGTAATAGAGGTTTTTTTGTTAAGATCTGTATTTATAACCTTTACTTTATTTGAGGAGATAAATTCAAATCCCCAAAGTAATTTTTCACATAGTAATTTTTTACTTGTAAAATCCTTATTATTAACTGCTAAAGATAATGAAGAAAAAAAAAGAGGAAATATTAAAATTATAGATATTTTTTTCACCAATGAGGTTTTTTTGCCTAAATGTTTTTATTAATAAATTACAATACCTGTCCATTAACAATATTTTTAACAAATAACAATATTCTTTCAAAAAAATATAAATCTGACTTTAATAATTTTTTAATAATTATATCGATTTTTTTTATTATAATTTATTAAAAGTTTGGCTGTTAAAGGAAATATTTTCATTGAACTTAATTATTTAGTTAACTTTTCCCACTCAGCTATACCTCCAGTAATATTCTTAACATTCTTAACACCCATGTCTTGCATTGTCTTTGTTGCTAAAGTTCCTTGTCCACCAACTCCACAAAATACAACGTATTCCTTATCTGGATTTTCTTTAAAAAATTTATTTTCTAGAGGACTTCCTTCAGCTAAATAAAACTCAAGGAAAGCTCTATCCATATGAATTGCGTTTCCAATTGTTCCTTTGGAAAAACTATCTTTATCCCTAACATCAATAAATTGAACATTTGGATCGTTTAGTTTATGTTTTGCCTCTGAAGCACTAATATTTTGAATTTCATTTTTTACATTCATTAGATCATCAAATTTTTTCATTTTACTCCTTATGTTTAAATACGGGGCGTTCTGTTGCCCGGTGCCCCAAACCGCGCTCACCTAGAAACTAGGCAGCAAGTGCTAATCTATTATCGTTAGCGTTTATAAAATAGCCCGATAACGGTGGTACAATACCGGATAAAGTCTTTGTCTTTAAATTACCGTCGATCCTATTTCGTCCCCAAATTTTTTGGTGGAGACGCCGGGTACCGCCCCCGGGTCCGAATAACCTATTTCACAAAGCATTTATTATCATAGTTGAAAAATCAACATCAACACTATACCTCAATCCACAAGTACTTAAAAGTTTTGTCTTAATTTCTATATTTTATTTAAAATAATTGTGAAAAATTACTTAAATACAATAAGTATAATCATATGATTAAAGGTATTATGGCAGTTGATGATAAAGGAGGTATAAGTAAGGGGAAAAGTATGCCATGGCCAAAAAATTCCCTAGATTTAAAGTGGTTTAAAGATAATACTTTAAACAACATAGTAATTATGGGGAGAAAAACATGGGAGGATCCATTTATGCCAACCCCCCTTAAATCAAGAATAAATGTTTTAATAACCAATAATCAAAATTCATTATACCCTGGGGCCGATTACTATTTCTCAGGAAACATTAAAAAACAAATAAAAGATCTTCAAAACAAATATAGAGATAAAGATGTTTTTGTAATAGGTGGATCAGAAATAATAAATCTGACTATAGAAATAATAGAAGAATTTTCTTTAACAAGAATCTACGGTAATTATGAGTGTGAAAAATTTGTAAATATTTCACTAATAGAAAGTAACATGAAAATGGTAGAAAGAATTGATGGTGATGAAACTTGTCATTTTGAGATTTGGAAAAAATGAAACAATATTTAGAAGCATTAAAATATTGTTTTGATAATGGCTCAGATATTCAGAGCAGGGCAGGAAAAGTTAGAAAAAGCTTTGGTTTTCAAATGCATTTTGACTTATCAAAAGGCTTTCCAGCGATTACAACAAAAAAATTGGCGTGGAAATCTGTGGTTTCTGAATTACTATGGTTTATTGAAGGTTCAGCTGATGAAAGAAGATTAGCTGAAATTCTTTACGGAGATAAAAGAGAAAATTTAATAGATAAAAAAACCATATGGACTCAAAATGCTGAGTCTGAATATTGGAAACCTAAGTCTAGATTTGATGGTGATGTTGGCAAAATATATGGAGTTCAATGGAGAGATTTTAATGGAGTTGATCAACTTGAAAACCTCATAGTAGGTTTAAAAAATGATCCACATGGGAGACGTCACATAATATCTTCTTGGAACCCACCCGAATTAAACAACATGTCATTGCCAGCTTGCCATGTACTCTCACAATTCTTTATTTCTGAAAATAAATTAAGTTGTCAACTTTATCAAAGATCTTGTGATATGTTCTTGGGGGTCCCATTTAATATTGCCAGTTATAGTTTATTAACACATATGTTAGCTAGAGAGTGTAATTTAGAAATAGGCAATTTTATTCACTCTTTAGGAGATTTTCATATTTATGAAGAGCATTTTGAACAAGTTAAAATTCAATTGTCGAGAGAACCAAAAGAATTAACATCACTGAATTTTGAAACAAAAAACTTTTATGATTATAATGTTAGTGATTTCAAATTAGAAAACTATATTCATCACCCAAAAATAGAAGCAACAATGAATGTTTAAGAATTTAGGGATACATTTATTTGTTTTGCAATAGTAGTATATATTTTTGAAATTTCTCCATTTGGATCATCAACACAACAAGGAGTACCGTTGTCGGATTGTTTCCTTAGATTTTTATTAATTGGAATGTGTCCTAAAAAAGGAACTTTAAACTTTTCAGCTTCTTTTTTTGCTCCATCTTTAGAGAAAATAAAATGTTTTTCTTCACAATTATCGCAAATAAAATAGCTCATATTTTCAACAATTCCTAAAATTTCTACATCAACTTTTTTGAACATATTTATACCTTTTCGTGCATCAATCAGAGCAACATCCTGAGGAGTTGAAATTACAATTGATCCAGATAGTTTTGAGTTCTGAGCTAATGATAGTTGAGCATCACCTGTTCCTGGAGGCAAATCAATTATTAGAAAATCTAATGACCCCCAATCAACCCCATTAAACATCTGCTCTAAAGCTTTCATTACCATAGGCCCTCTCCAGATTGTTGGAGCTTCTTCATCCAATATAAAACCAATAGACATACACTTAATACCGTAATTATTTACAGGTATGAGTTTTTTATTTTCATTAATTTCAGGTTTCTTTGATATACCCATCATTCTAGGAATACTTGGTCCATAAATATCTGCATCTAGTAACCCGACTTCCAATCCTATTGACTTAAGGGCAACTGATAGGTTTACTGCAAATGTAGACTTACCAACACCTCCTTTACCACTTGCTATAGCAATTATGTTTTTTGCATTGATATTAAATTTTTTTTTTGGTGCGCTATTGGTTTTTTCCGAAGTTAATGCAATGTTCACAGAAATTACTTCTGGAATTTGTTCGATATTCTTCTTTAGAAGCCTTAATATGTCTTTATAGATAAGTGTATTGCCATCACTTACTTGAAGAAAAACATTAACATTTCCATCCTTAATTATAGCTGAAATGTTATTATTTTGGCGATCAAATGATAATTTTGTTTTAGGATCACTAAATTTCTTAGAAAAAGCATAAATTAAAGATAAAATTTCGTCTGACATACTTGATTTTTACAGAATTACTCAAATATTAGTTATTAAATAATTTATTTAGTGTTAGTAGAAAGTACCAATAATATCAAACAATATATGAACTGGAATAATAATAAAAATGACAATAATCCATGGGGATCTGGAAACAACAATAATCCCTGGGGATCTGGTGATAATGGCTCCAATAAGATGGATTTTGAAGATTCCATTAAAAAGGCCAAAGATAAATTTGGAAGATTTAAATTTGGCGGTAGAAGAAACCTATCCTTTTTCATTTTAATTGCAATTTTAGTATGGCTTGCAACTGGTTTTTACAGGGTAGAGCCAGATGAACAAGGTGTTGAGCTTCTATTCGGCAAATGGAATGGTCAGACAACAGATCCCGGTCTACATTACTTTTTTCCAACACCTATAGGTAAGACTGTAACTCCAAAAGTTGAAGTAATAAGAAAAATTAACGTTGGTTTCAGAAGTGCAAGTGATTTAGGATTTTCATCAAACACTAATGCTGAAAGAAAAGTGATAGAAGAAAGTTTAATGTTAACTGGCGATCAAAACATAGCAGATGTTGCCTTTACTGTCCTTTTTAAAATTAAAGACGCTGGAAATTTTTTGTTTCAACTGAGAAACCCAGAGCTTACTGTTAAGGATATGGCTGAGAGCGTTGTCCGTGAGGTTGTTGGGCAAAGAGATTTACAATTCCTACTTACTGAAGGACGTCAAGAAGTTGAACAAGTTGTAAGAAATGAGCTACAAATTGTTTTAGACTCATATGAAAGTGGTGTTCTTGTTCAATCTGTTCAATTACAAAGCGTTGATCCGCCTGACCAAGTTATTGATGCATTTGATGAAGTTCAAAGAGCAAGACAAGATAAAGAAAGATTGGTTAACGAAGCAAATACATATTTAAATAAAATAGTTCCAAATGCCCGAGGAGAGGCTGCTAAACTTGTTGAAGGTGCTAAGGCATATAAAGAACAGGTTGTTAAACAAGCTGAAGGTGTGGCTCAAAATTTTATTGATGTTTATAATAGTTATAAAGATGCTAAAGAAGTTACAAAAAGAAGAATATATCTTGAAACTCTAAGAGAAGTTTTAGAAGGTAAAAATAAAATTATACTGGATGATACTGGTAATGGACAAGGCGTTGTGCCCTATTTACCTTTAAATGAATTAAAAAATAAAGGTAATAACTAAAATGAGATTTAATGCACGAAACTTATTAATTATTTTAATATTGTTCATCGGTTTCCTTACTTTCACCGGAGCTTTTTTTATTGTTAATGAAACAAAACAAGCTTTGGTTTTGCAATTTGGTGATCCAAGAAAAGTTGTTACTAAACCAGGTTTACAGTTTAAAATACCCTTTATTCAAGACGCAGTATTTATAGACTCCAGACTGCTAAATTTGGACCCTCAGCCTGAAGAAATGATTTTGTCTGACCAAAAAAGGATTATAGTAGACTCATTTGCTCGTTACAGAATTGTTGATCCTCTAAAATTCTTTCAGACAGTAAGAAATGAAGCAACATTTTCTGATCGATTTGGTAGAATTATCAATGCATCAGTTAGAGGTGTAATTGCTCAGTATTCACTAACATCACTTTTAAGTGATGAAAGAATAAAAATTATGGGTGAGATTGAAAAACAGATAAAAATAAATGAAGACTCATATGGTGTTTCAATAGTTGACATAAGA
>CABYIF010000006.1 GCA_902518985.1 uncultured Alphaproteobacteria bacterium
GTTCTTTATATTTATCAATTTAATACTTTATTATTTGAAATATAAATTGGTTTTAAAATTTCATTTTTCTGAAAGTTTAATTTAGAATGATTTTTTAATAACTCTTCTGCAAAAGAAAATTTATATTGTTTGATTTTTTTGATTTCTAAATTTAATTTAGAAATATTATAAAATATTGTATCGATCTGATTGGGAATAATAAAACTACCATTTTCAATTTTTGAATACATAATTTTATTATTTTTTTCTAAATAACAAAAAAATTTTTGTTCGTTTGCTGATTCAAGATAGAAACCAGAGCTATTTTTATTATTTATATTTAATTTAAAATTAATAATATCAGAAATTGAGAAGGAGCATAAATGTATATCTTTCAAAATATGTAGACCAGAAACAAAGGCAGCACCGACCCTGAGACTTGTATAGGATCCTGGGCCAATAGTAATTACAATTTTCTCTAAATTTTGTATCAAATTCAAATCTTTATTTAGGCCTATAAAAGCCTGAAAAATATTATCACTCAATTTATCTGACTCATTATCAATTATTTTCCTATGAAGTATTACTTTGTTGTCTTCAATTACCAAAAATTCTGGTAATGGTGAAATAACATCTAGAAATAATAACATATGGTATTAACTAAATATATTTTCTTACAAATAATAAAAAGTGTTTCTTTGATATTTTTATTTATATCTGCAGTTAATGCTACAAATATAAAGAATTCCGCTACAGTTTTTATGTATCATAAATTTGGAGTATCTAAATACCCCTCAACTAGTGTAACAATTGAGCAGCTTGAAAGTCATATAAATGAACTTATTAAAGAAGAATATAATATACTTTCGCTAGATTTTATAGTTGATACAATAATTAATGATGGTGATCTTCCAAAGAACGCGATTGGTATTAGTATTGATGATGCCGATAAGTCATTTTTAGAAATTGGATGGCCATATTTTAAAAAAAATAATATTCCTGTAACACTTTTTGTGACTACTGGAACAATTGTTAAGAATAACAAAAACTACATAAATTGGGATCAAATAAGACAGCTTAAAAAAGAAGGTGTTACTATAGGTGCGCACTCACATACTCACGAGCATATGCCTGACCTTGATATTGATGATGTAAAAACTGAAATTGAATTATCCAATAAAATATTTCTAAGAGAACTTGGCGAAATTCCTACTTTATTTGCATTTCCTTATGGCGAAACAAATAGTGAAATAATAGAATTAATAAAAGAATATAAATTTAAAGTTGCATTTGGACAACACTCAGGAGTTATTAATGAAACTTCTAATATGTATTATTTACCAAGGTTTTCACTAAATGAAAAGTATGGTGAAATAGAGAGAGTAATATTTGCTGCTAAATCAAAAGGATTGGGTGTTTATGATTTTATACCAAGTAATCCTTCCATTAATGAAAATCCACCATTTATAGGATTTTCTCTTTTAGATGAAAAACTCTCCAATTCACTTAACTGTTTTATTTTTGATATGAAAGGTCAAGTTGAAAGAGAAATATTTAAATTTAATGAGAGAATTGAAATAAGATTATCTAGAGAATTATCTAAAGGAAGATCAAGAATGAATTGTACAGCTAAAGACTCTTCGGGAAAATGGAGATGGTTTGGACATCAATTTTATAATTAAATTAATAAGATATAACTTTTAAATCGTATTTATAAAAATTATTTTTTTCTATTACTGCATTTAAAGTATTAACATAATTGTTATCTTCAGCGTAAGTGTTTAACTCGTAGACTAAAAGACCTATTTCAGAAAAATTATTTTTATTTCTCATTACATTTCTGACTGCTCTAAAATTATTATAGGCTTTATGAGAGTTTATGTTTCTAAAGTAAGATGAAACACTGCTGTTGTATGAGTTGAACGATTTAATTAGATGTTTATCTCCATATTCTCTTTTCAAAGGGACAACTCCTTTAGATTGGTCATATGTATATTCTCCAAAAAGAGCGTTATACTCTTTAGCAAATCTAGATTTTCCCCAACCGCTCTCAATCGCTGCCTGAGCTAATGCAATAGAGTTAGGTATCACATCAACATTTGATAATATTTCGTTAATTAAATCTAGTTTGTGTTTATTTGAGGAGTTAATATTATATTTTTTAGCAATATTGTTTAATTTACGGATTTCTTTACTGTTTAGAGTTTTAAAAGTATCTAACTTTATTTTAAGATCATTAACAAAATTTCTTGTAGTAATTATATTTTGATTTTCATTAATAATTATAGGTAAAACAGCTTTAACGAATTCTTTTTTATTTGTATCTAAATGATCATAATCAATATCTGTCAGATTTGATATTAAGTCTAGTTTAATTTTGTTATCAATTTTAGATATGATTTTTGGGTTTAAAGGCTTAGACCTTATCTTTACTAAAAACTTACTACTCAAAACCTCAGATATTGGGGGATCTTTTAAAGTGATTTCCTTTTCTGAATATAAACTGTTTATTTGTTTAGAAGTTTTAGAATTGGTTTCAATAGAAATTTGATATAGTTTGTTATAACCTAAAAGGCCATTACTAATAAAAATTAATCCAACAAGTAGGGCTGGAAAACAAAAAAAATTTAGCAATTTATGCATCAACTGGTCTTACCTCTTGTACTTCGGGTACATAATGCTTTAACATATTTTCAATTCCCATTTTTAAAGTCGCAGTCGAACTTGGACAACCTGAGCACGCTCCTTGCATATGAAGATACACAATACCATCTTTAAAACTGTCATATATTATATCACCACCATCCATGGCAACTGCTGGTCTTACTCTTGTATCAAGTAATTCTTTAATTTGCTTAACGATGTCTGAGTCATTTTCATTTTGCGACAAAGACTCGTTACTTTTGTTTTCTTCTTTTGAAATAGTTTCATCATCCGAGTTATAGTGATCAATTATTGAAGCGAGTATTAATGGTTTCATAGTTTGCCAATCAATTGATTGACCTTTTGTAATAGTTATAAAATCACTCCCAAAAAATACACCTTCAACACCCTCAACTTTAAATAACCTTTTGGCAAAAGGCGAGTTTAATGCTGAATTGACATCTTGAAAGAAAGCAGTACCATCTTCCATAACTACTTTTCCAGGCAGAAACTTTAAAGTTTGTGGGTTCGGAGTCTGTTCAGTCTGTATAAACATAATATCCTATATATAGTTATTAATATGTCTTTCGTATGAATTTTGTTAAAAAAAAATAAAAATTTGGGGAATTTTTAGCCTAAAAAACCAATAATTTCTTTTGTTTTAGCTAAAACAGGTTCAGCAACGGTAATTGCTTTGTCTTTTCCCTCTTTTAAAACTGTGTCTATAAAAGCAAAATCGCTTTTTAGTTTGTTCATTTCTAGGGTAATTGGCTCAAGTTTTGATACAGCTAAATCAATTAAGTCCTTCTTGAATAAGGAAAATTCTTTACCTTTATATTTGTTAATAATATCTTCTAGTGAATTATTTTGAAGTGATGCATAAATAGAGACTAAATTTTGTGCCTCAGGTCTGGAATTTAAATCTTTTACATACTCGGGTAAGGGTAATGGATCTGTTTTTGCCTTTTTAATTTTAAGAGTAATGTCATCTGCAGTATCTGTAAGCATAATTCGCGAATAATCAGATGGGTCCGATTTGCTCATCTTCTTAGACCCATCTCGTAAACTCATTACTCTTGTTGCTTGTCCAAAAATTAGAGGCTCCGGTATTGGAAATAAATCTGTCTTAAAATCATTATTAAATTTTTGTGCAATATCTCTGGTTAGTTCCAAATGTTGTTTTTGATCATCACCAACAGGAACATGGGTTGCTAAATAAATTAAAATATCTGCAGCCATTAGTGTTGGGTAAGAAAATAAACCAACAGAAACATTCTCGCTATTTTTACCTGCTTTATCTTTAAATTGTGTCATACGGTTCAACCAGCCCATTCGTGCGACACAGTTAAATATCCAAGCAAGCTGCGCATGTTGAGGAACTTGAGATTGAACAAAAATATTATTTTTTTTGGGATCAATACCAGAGGCTATAAATGCAGCAGTCACTTCTCTTGTTTTATCTGCTAATACTTTTGGATCTTGCCATACTGTTATTGCGTGTAAATCAACTACACAAAAGAAACATTCATATTCTTTTTGAAGTGATACAAAATTTTTTATAGCTCCAAGATAATTTCCTAGATGCAAATCACCAGACGGCTGAACACCAGATAGGATTCTTTTTGTTGGTTTTTGCATTTTAATTTTTTAAATATTGTCTTAGTTGATTAATGGTTAAAACTTTTAACATAATTACTAAGGCAAGATAAATAATTATAGTCAAAAAGATTGTTAGAAGTAAAAATAAAGAATTTAGAAGAATTGAATTATTAACAAAATCCTCAAAGATTATTACTTTTAGGCCATATACACCTAAAATAAGCACTATGGAGCTTATTAGAATCTTTATAGAATTACCTATTAATAATCTGTCAAATTTGAAGTTATTTCTTAGAGACAACATAAGATAGAGTAATAAAGCATTGATCCAAGCGCTTATAGCGGTGGCTAAAGCGATACCCATTTCACGCATTGATTCAATTAATAATAAAGAGAGCATAATATTACTAATGACACTTACAATGGAAATATAAAGTGGTGTTTTCGTATCTTCTCGAGCAAAAAAACAAGAAACAAGAACTTTAATAATTATGTAAGCTGGTAAACCTAAAGCAAAGTATCCAAGAACTCTAGCAGTATAAAAAGTATCTTCTTGTAAAAATGCGCCGCGCTCAAATAAAATATAAATTATTGGTTCGGCTAAGATAAATAATCCAATTGCTGATGGTAAAGAAATTAATAAAGAAAATTCTATAGATCTATTTTGAATATTATGAGTAGTTTCTTGATCAGTTTGTTTAATAGCTTTTGATAGATTGGGTAATAAAACTATTCCAAGTGCTATTCCAAAAATGGCAAGTGGGAGTTGGTTAAGTCGATCAGCATAATAAATATGACTGATGGCACCTACTGGTAAGAGTGAAGCAATGATTGTTCCAATGACAATATTTAATTGGATAACACCAGAACCAACAATACCTGGTAAAAATAATTGAAAAAACTTTTTGAGTTTTTCGTTTAAAACAGGAATTCGAAGACGGGGTCTATAAAAATTTAAAACTTCTCTATATAAATATAGAAATTGGAAAAGACCTCCAATTAAAACACCATATGACAGTGCATGTCCTGCACTTGGTAATAGAGGTGTTAAAAAAAATAATGAAAGTATAAAGCTAATGTTAAGTATTGCGGGAGCAAAAGCACCTGCTGCAAACCTCTCATGCACATTATTGATAGAAGTAAAGTGAGCAGCAAGGGAAATAAAAATCAAATATGGGAATATAATTTTACCAAAATGAACTGCTAGTTCATACGCTTCTTTGTTATCCGTAAAACCAGGTGCCAATATTTGAATGATGTAAGGCATTCCAAAGAAAAAAAGGATAGTCAAAACCACCGTAGCAATTAGTAGCATTGAGGTTGTATTCTCAACAAATTCCGATGCTTCATGGTCATCTTTTGGATTAAGAACAACACCAGAGAAAACTGGGATTAATGCAGCACTGTAGGCTCCTTCTGCTAGGACACGGCGAAAGAAATTAGGAATACGAAATGCTACGAAGAAAGCATCAGCCATTACCGTCGATCCAAGATATCTTGCTATTAATATGTCACGGATAAAACCTAATACTCGACTTAAAAACGTATAGAAGCTGACAGTAAAGAATGACCTAAAAAGACTCTTCATAAGATAGTTTTATAGTTTGAATAGTGATTTGTATAAATGAATTTTAGGGCCTAATTATGCCCAAAGCTATAACCTGCAGATCTTATATGTTACAGATTTGTTACAGAAGTATTATTTTTTTATCAAATCAAATAATTTATCTTTCGAATCTAATTTTAAATAAATATATGAGTTGAAAAATGGAGTTAACCTTAATTTATACTATAATAGGTTTTGGACTTGCAGCATATTCTGTTATTGCAAACGACTCTGTTCAAACTCTCGGAACATTTATAGCTTCAAACCAACGCTTTAAATGGTACTGGTTAGCTACTGCTGGCTCTGCTGTACTAGCATTTACACTTATATATGGGTGGAACATTAACGACGGTGATATTACCTTTGGACGTTTAAATAAAATTCCATATCAAACTATTCAGTGGTACCACGCTGCGGCTCCATTAATTTTAGTACTTCTTACAAGAGGTGGAATTCCAGTATCTACTACTTTTTTAGTTTTGTCTGCTTTTGCATCAACAGTCGTATTAGAAAAAGTTCTGATGAAATCTGTAATTGGTTACGGATTAGCAGCAATGATAGCGTATATGGTTTGGATTGGTGTAAGTTATTTTATCAATGAAAAATTTGATAAAGTTCAAGATAAGCACAGAAGACCATGGGTAATAGCTCAATGGTGTACAACTGGTTTTCTTTGGTACACTTGGTTGAGCCATGATATTGCGAATATAGCTGTCTTCCTTCCTCGTGAACTTCCATTCAGTTTATTAATAGGAATCATTGCTCTATTAAGTGTTCTCTTATTTTATATCTTTTGGGATAGAGGCGGACGTATTCAACGAGTTGTTTATTCAAAAACTGGAACACGTTATACTCGTTCAGCCACTATAATAGATTTTGTTTATGCAATCATTCTACTCTACTTTAAGCAATACAATGATATTCCAATGTCAACTACATGGGTCTTTGTTGGCTTATTATGTGGAAGAGAATTAGCAATTTCCACAATGAACAAAGATTATAAACTTCGTTATGTCTTTCCATTGATTGGAAAAGATTTTCTAAAAATGATTTTTGGATTAACAGTATCAGTAGGAATTGTTTTATCAATTCATTATGTTTTAATACCAAACGGTTTTTAAAGTTTACCTTTTTTCTTTTTAAGTTCTTTTTTTAGTTTAGGCCAATCATTATCACTTAAAATATAGCCTACACAATTTCTGTAACCACATTTACAAATATGATCAACAAAATCTGTATCAAATGGATAGCCATAATTGTAGAATAGTTCAGCTCCTTTTTCTATTCGTTTAATAGAAGAAATCCAGATTTCGTTATCTATAATGTCTACTTCACAGTTAGGATTGCATGAATGATTAATAAATTTTGCAAAATTATAATCAACATCACCGTCTATGTCGTATCGCTTGTTTAGTTCAAAAACATAGACCATACCGTTATTTTTATCTTTTTTTGCTTTGCGTATTTGTTTATCAGCTCTTTTGTCACCCTCTCTTTTTGTTACTTTATCCCCTATATATTGGATAACTTTTGAGCCTTTTTTGATGTCATTTTTGGCAAATAAACCTGATCCGTGAAGAGGAGATTTTTTTTTGAACCAGAGTTTTTGCGCCATATATATATGACTAATCTATTACATTACGAAGATATGCAAATAAATTATATTATAAAATGTATCTTTTATGTATATAGACGCTTCTGTAAATTTACATGAAATTTGAAACTAACAAAAAATATTATCGTACAATCTGGATATCAGATACACATTTAGGTACTAGTGGATGTAAAAGCTCAATGCTTTTAGAATTTTTAAAAGAGACAGATTCGGAATATTTATTCTTAGTAGGCGACATTGTTGATGGATGGCGTATGCGTAAGAAAATGTATTGGCCTCAAGAACACAATGATGTGGTTCAAAAAGTTCTGAAGAAAGCTAAGAATGGAACCAAGGTGGTACTTATCCCAGGCAATCATGACGAGGTATTAAAAGATTTTACAAATTTTTCTTTTGGAGAAATTTCAATCAAAAATGAAGATAAGCATCAATTAGCCGATGGAAGAAAAGTTCTTATTACTCACGGAGATGAATTTGATGCTGTCATTATTAATGCAAGATGGTTAGCCAAAGTTGGATCAGCACTTTATGAATATTTACTAAAATTAAATAATGTTTTTAATTTTGTTCGAAGAAAGATGGGTTTATCTTACTGGTCACTATCTCAATACTTAAAAAAGAAAACAAAGCATGCAACTAATTTTATTAGTAACTTTGAGTTTGCTGTGTCTGATAGAGCAAGAAGAGAAAATGCCGATGTTGTCGTATGTGGTCATATACATAGACCTGAAATAAAAGAATTAAATGGCGTCTTGTATTGTAATGACGGCGATTGGATTGAAAGTTGCACAGCACTAGTTGAAGATGAAGTTGGTAATTTATCAATTTTAAATTGGCCAGTAGAAAGAGAAAAGTTAAAGTTAGTTTCTCTTGAAGAAAGGCGTAAAATTAAAGAGGATGCAGCATAAAAAAATTGCTTTAGTAAGCGATGCATGGGTTCCTCAAGTAAATGGTGTCGTTACAACATTTCAAAGCATAATTCCTATTTTAGAAAATAAAGGTTTTGAAATTAAAATATTACATCCTGAGATGTTTAATAATTTTAGTTATCCTTGGTACAAAGAAATAAAGATTTCATACAATACTAAAAAAGTTACTGAAAAATTTTTTAATGAATTTAATCCAGATATTGTTCATATAATCACAGAGGGCCCAGTAGGTTTTGCTGGTCGTAAGTACTGTCTTAAAAATAAACTAAAATATACTTCTTCCTTTCACACTCGTTTTCCTGATTATATTAAACAAAGAGCTTATATTCCTAAAAGCTTAACATATTCAATTTTAAGAAAACTTCATGATCATTCTTTAAATGTACTTGTTCCATCACTTTCAATGGTTGAGGAATTAGAGGAATATAATTTCAAAAATTTAAAAGTATGGAATAGAGGGGTTGATACTGAATTGTTCAACCCAAATAAAAGGCATAGGAATGATAATGATATTAAACTAACTTATGTTGGAAGAGTTGCTATTGAAAAAAATATTGAAGAATTTTTAAAACTTAACGGGAATTATAATAAAACTGTTGTGGGTGATGGTCCTGAATTACAAAAATATATAAAAAAGTATCCTGAGGTAGATTTTGTTGGATTGAAACGAGGTAAAGAACTTGCAGAATATTATGCAAATGCTGATGTATTTGTTTTTCCATCTAAAACGGATACTTTAGGGAATGTAATACTTGAGGCTCTTGCTTGCGGAACGCCAATTGCTGCATTTCCTGTCACTGGACCAAAAGACATTCTTAAAGATTCTAAAATAAATACACTTGATGACAGACTAGGTAATTCAGTAGATAAAGCTCTTAAAGTGGATAGAAATGATTGTCGTGATTTTGCTTTAAAATTTACGTGGGAAGATTGTGCTAAAGAATTTCTAGACTCACAGATTGACTCTAAAAATTAATAACTTTTCTAAACAAATAAATAGACGTAACCAAAAATAAAAAGAGGTAATTGTAATCCAAAGTTTGTTAACAAAGCTTTATCTCTTGTCATGTAACCAACCACTGACCAACCGACTGCACCTGTTCCATGTATAATAATATTATATGGATATGCATTTAAATTAGTCAGTAATATTCCAGACAAGATTAAAAAGGTGCTAAACCACTTAATTCTATTAATTGATATATCTGTCATAAAACTCCTAAATTATGAAAATTTTCATAAATATAATTTATCCTAAAGATAAAAATATTAATCAAATTATAACGAATTTTTAACATTTCTTTCTTTTTTTTTGAAAAGTTCTATAAGCAAGCCATGTTCGGTCTAAAAAGCGCTTCTTTATTTGGTGAAACCAAGAAACTTGAGAGAGAAATTGATGAATTTGTCGATATTGTTTCTGAAGTAGGCTTGGTATTTAAGTCTATTGTTCCAACATATCTAAATCACTCAGCAAATGGCAAATTTGAAGAAATGGTCGAGAAAGTAAAGGAAATGGAAAGTAAGGCTGATAAAATTACAAAAGATGTTGAATATACTTTGTATGAAGAAACATTAATTCCAGATGCAAGAAGTGATGTTTTGCGACTTTTAGAACATATTGACGAGTTGATTGGTATGTACCAAGGAAATTGCTATCACTTCTCTATTCAAAAACCAAACTTTCCAAAAGAGTTTCATGGAGATTTAATTGAATTAACAAATACTGTTGTTAATTGTGTTGAATCACTCTGTTTAACAGTTCGTTCATTTTTTAGGGATATTAAATCTGTTAGGGATAACGCGCATAAAGTTACATTTTATGAAAAAGAATCAGATATTAAATTTAGTTCTCTTGCTAGAAGGATTTTTGACTCTGAGTTACCTCTAGATCAAAAAATGCACTTGCGATATTTTGTGGAAAAAATTGATAGAATTTGTGATCAAGCAGAAGATATTGCAGATGAAATTCAAATTTACGCAATTAAACGTTCAGTTTAATTTTTAAATGGAAATAACAATATTAATCTTTTTACTTGGTGGTTTATTTTTAGGCTGGTCGCTTGGTGCAAATGATGCAGCCAATGTATTTGGAACTGCTGTTGGTACGAGAATGGTAAGCTTTACAAGTGCGGCAATTATTTGTAGCATCTTTGTAATTCTTGGAGCTATTATAAGTGGGGCAGGAACAACTGAAACATTAGGTAAGCTTGGTGCAATTAATGCTTTGCCCGGAGCATTCGCTGCCTGCGTAGCTGCTGGTATTTCAGTTTACTTAATGACGAAAGTTGGTTTGCCAGTTTCTACAACACAAGCAATTGTAGGAGCAATCGTTGGTTGGAATTTATACACTGGATCTTCGACTAATATTCAAGTTTTATTAACTATTTTGAGCACATGGATTCTGTGTCCAATAATAGCAGGTGTAATTGCAATGGGATTATTTACTTTTACAAAGAGAGTTATTTTAAATAGAAAATTACATATCTTAAGACTGGATGCATATACAAGAACAGCCTTACTTTTAGCAGGCGCTTTTGGAGCTTATAGCTTAGGTGCAAATAACATAGCCAATGTAATGGGAGTGTTTGTTCCCATTTCTCCTTTCACAGATGTGAACATGGGTAACCTATTTATTTTTTCATCAAAAGAACAATTATTTTTACTCGGTGGTTTAGCAATTGCTGTTGGTGTATTTACCTACTCAAAAAGAGTGATGTATACAGTCGGAAACGATCTTTTGAAGATGTCTCCTGTAGCAGCTTTTATCGTTGTTATTTCACATTCTATAGTTTTGTTTTTGTTTGCTTCTCAAGGTATTAGTGCTTTTTTACAATCTATTAATCTTCCTTCTATCCCGCTTGTTCCTGTTTCTAGTTCGCAAGCTGTTGTTGGAGGTGTTATTGGTATTGGTCTATTAAAAGGAGGAAAAGAAGTACAATGGTCTATTGCAGGTAGAATATCAATGGGTTGGATTACTTTACCAATTATTGCGGCTATTATTTCTTTGATAGTTCTTTTTATTTTAGAAAATATTTTTAATTTAACAGTTTCTTTTTAATTTACGGCTCTGTAAGCAAAAATAAATTCTTCTTGAATTTTAGATTCAATAGCACCTATTCGTCTTGATCGAACTAAATCGATTGCTTCTTGTTTAGGATAATTAAATTCTACAAGTAAAATGGCGGCGATAGTTCCTGCTCTTCCTTTTCCTCCACGACAATGTAAAACTATATTTTTTCCATCTATCAATTCGTTCTTTAATAAAACTTTTGTTGTTTCCCATTTATATTTAAAATCTTTATCAGGTGCTCCCATGTCATAAATAGGTAAATGATACCAATGTAATTTGTGATCATATATATTTTTAACAAATAATTTTTTTTCACATAATTTTTCAAATTCTACATCTTCTACAAATGAAGTAATCGAACTACAATTATTATTCTTAAATAATTCAAGCTCAGAATTTAAAATATTTTCTTCAAAAATTCCCTCAGAGTTTAATCCCGGAAATGAAGTTAAAATAATTTTGCCTGAAAATGATTGTGAGTCTATAAAATCGTATTCGCTAAATTGCATTTATTATTGACTGGCAAGAAAAGATTTTCTTGCTTCCTCTAAATAAGGGCGAAAGTGTTCAACATCAGGTGTTTTTTTATCTAGAATTTTTGCTAAATCATCAAATCTTCTTAATTCTACTGCTTCATCCATAAAAGGTTTGCTAATAAATTCTTCTGCTTCTTCTTTGGTAAACGGTCCGCCTTGTACTTTCAATGAAAGCTTAGATGCTTCAGATAAGCTGTCATAATACCCTTCTTCAACACTTGATAAATATCTTTTTGAGTCAACATGAGCTCTAATTGGGGAAATAACATCTTCACTAAAATATTTTTTTAGAAAATCAGCTCCTAAGTTTTCATGATGTCCATCCTTACCCTCATGTATAGGATCTCCATCTTCATATATGAGATGCCCAACATCATGCAATAAAGCAGCAGCAATTGTTGGACCTGGTAATTTATGTTTTTCAGCTAGTTCAGCACATTGAAGAGCGTGCTCTAGTTGTGTCACATCTTCATTCCCATACTGAATATCTGCACCCTTTGTTTTTAAAAGGTCTAGCAAATAATCTACTATATTTTCTTCCATTCTAATTAATAATTAACTTATTAGAAAATAATTTCAATTCTAAGTTTAATAGGATTGATCAAATTTATAATAATATTTAAGAAGATACTAAGTTTAATGGATAAAAAATTATTAACACCAGGTCCTCTCACAACCTCAATGTCTACAAAAGAAGCTATGCTTCATGATTGGGGATCAAGAGATAAAAAATTTATCGATCTCAATTCATCTATAAGAGAGTCACTAATTAAATTGATTGATGGTGAAGATAATTATCAGTGTGTTCCAATGCAAGGAAGTGGAACATTTGCTGTTGAGTCTATGGTTAGTTCACTAACATCAAAAGATTCAAAAATACTAATTTTAATAAATGGTGCATACGGACAACGTATGAAAAAAATGTGCACTTACTTAAATAGAGATTTTATAGAGTATGAAGTTGCAGAACATGAAGTACATGATTTAACTAAAATTGAAGAGCTAATTGACAATAATGAGTTAACACATGTTTTCACTGTCTATTGTGAAACAACATCTGGTATTTTAAATCCTATTGAAGAAATTGCAAAAATAGTTGAAACAAAAAAACTATCTTTATTTATAGATGCTATGAGTGCCTTTGGAGCATTACCTCTAAGTGCAAAAAAAATTAGTTTTGATGCGGTAGCTGCATCTTCTAATAAATGCTTAGAAGGTGTTCCAGGTGTTGGTTTTATTTTAGTAAAAAATAATGTTATTCAAAATGCAAAAGGAAATAGTCATTCACTCAGTTTAGATTTGTATGATCAATGGCAAGCGATGGAAAAAAATAAACAATGGCGCTTTACACCTCCAACACATGTATTAGCAGCTTTCAATCAAGCTATTAAAGAACATGAAAATGAAGGTGGGGTTCAGGGAAGACATCAGAGATATAAAAGTAATTGTGAAATAATATGCACCGGTATGAAAGAATTAGGTTTTGAACAATTACTTCCTGATAATTTACAAGCACCAATCATTATAACTTTTAAACAACCTAGTGATTCAAGTTTTAATTTTGAAAAATTTTATAATGCACTTAGTGAAAAAGATTTTTTAATTTATCCTGGCAAACTAACTGTTGCTGAAACTTTTCGTATAGGCTGTATTGGTAATTTAAATAAAAATGATATGCTCGATACAATAAAAGCTGTTAAAGAAGTGATTCAAGAACTAGGTTTAAAAATTAATTAATTATAAATGACACAAGAAATTGAAATTCCACTAATTCAAGCTACTGATGAAAATCTTAAAGGATATGGTTATTTAATTGATACGTATGAAAAAAGTGAAATTGAAATTGTTACTTGGCCAAAACAAGGTTGGAGAGATATAGAAGAAGGAACAGGAAATGAAGGAGGAACAACAGAAGGCTCATTTGATACTTGGTGGCAAGGTGATACTCTTTATGGACAAAATAATGCTGTTCAACATAAAAGTGATTATGAAGTTGATGGAAAATATATTCTTGGATATTCAACTAATCCTGATAATGATTTACAAAAAGAAAGTTATAAAACTCCAGATAAAATTTATTTATGGCATGCTAATTATCATCCAGATGGTGGACAACTTTTTTATCCTGAAGAAAAAAAACCTTTCATTTGTCCGTTAGCATTACCAACTGACGATATAGAACCAGAGCGCTTTAGAGCGTTTTATTGTGATGGCTCAAAAGGTCTCTATATTCATCCCAATGTATGGCATGAAGGAGTTTTCCCTGTATCTGAAAAGCAATCTTTTCAAGGGAAACAAGGGAAAGTTCATGCCCGAGTTAGTATTGATCTAAAAGAAGAATTTAATAAATATATTTATTTTAAAACTGAAATTTAATTAAAATTAGCTTAATTTAAGTTATGAAAATTATTCATTTATCTGATCCACATATTTATACAGATAAGATTCATGGGATTGATCCAGTAAGTAGGTTTAAAAAAGCATTAGATCACATTTTACAAAATCATAATGATGCAGATCTATTTGTTATAACAGGTGATATCACAGATCTAGGTGATAAAGAATCATATCAATTATTTATAAAAATAATTCAAGATGCAGATTTACCTGCAAAATTAGATCCAAAACTTATTATTGGGAATCATGATAACCGTGAAGAATTTAAAAAAAACTTTCCATTAGTGCAAGAAGATGAAAATGGTTTTATTCAATACTTTACAGATATAGAAAATAAACGTTTTATTTTTATTGATACGAATTTAATCAATACTCATTCAGGTCATTATTGTGATGATAGACAAGTATGGCTTAAAAAAATTTTAAATGAAACATCTATAGACCAAGATGTTTATATTTTTATGCATCACAATCCCCTGGCATTAGTTATAGAAGAAAGTGATGAGATTGGTCTAAAACAAAAAGAAGAATTTAAAAAAATTTTATTAAATAATAACAAAAATATAAAACATATATTTTTTGGTCATCAACATATTACAAGCTCTGGTTCATATTGTGGTATTACTTTTTCATCACCGCGCAGTACTTGGTCACCACTGATACCAAACTTTTCAAATCAATACAGATTGGGCACAGCAAATACTGATACAAATTATAATATTGCAATAATCCGCCCAGATGCAACAATTATTCATACTGAGGATTTTTTAAAAACAGAAGTAAATTGGTTTAAATAAAAATTTAATTATTTTTTTTCAATAACAAAAATTTCATTATTAAAATAAAGACCTTTATTTTTTGCAACTATATTTTGAACAATCTTTTCATAATTTTTTGTTTTTTCAACTTTCATTACTTTGTCATCATCCATTTGATTAACATATATAGAAGCATTCCAAGCAGAAAATACTAAAGAAGTAGCTATGCCACCACTTATTTCTGTTGGAAGAGCTCGCAGTTTACATTTAATTTTTCTTTTTTCTCCAAAAGATAACTTATCTAACAACTCTTTATCTAGGTTTTTCTTTAGGTATGAAATGATACTATTTCCAAGTGAAGGAAAAGGATCCTCTTTTGGCCAAATTTTTTGAATAATTTCATTTGCCGGATCTTTTCCTGATGCATGAATTATTAGCAATCTTCCTTTTGATTTTAGAGCTTTAAGCATAGGCTCGATTACATATTTTGATTTTTTTTCAGCAGAAATTCTTGATCGATATGGTTGTGATGCAATTATGAGATCAAATTTATTTTCAGAATTATTTTTTGTTGGAATTAGCTCGTTTACATTAAATTCTTGGTCCTCTCGATAAATCACTATTATGGATGGTTCTTTATAGGTATGATTACCTGATTTTTTATTAATTTCTATGTTCCATTTTTTTTCTAAAAATTCATTTTGGTTTCTTAATTGTTGAGAAAATTCAATTGAAGTATTCCCTTTTAGTTTTATTACATTCCAATTTATTTTTTTTTGCTTCTTTTCATTTTTTGATTTTAAATTAGCAGCTTCCGAATAATGTAAATTTGAAATTACAAAAACAGTGTTTTTATGTTCAACAAATCTATCAGGTAGCTTTTCTAAGCCTAATCTTACATCTTCAATACTAATTTCTTTTGTTGCAACTAACAAGGGAATGGTCGGATTTTCAGAATGGCATTGTCGCATTACGTTCATAAGCAAAGATCCATCACCCATACCTGCATCGAATATTTTTATTCCAGGTTTTTGCGGTTTAATTTTATTAACATAAGGACGAATAGCATCTGCAATCTGATTTTTTTCATTTGTTGTTGTTACAAATAATAAATATTTTTGTCTATTGTCATAAAATCTAAAATTTTTTTTCATTGTTTTAAAATTAAAAATAATTAATTTTTAATACTAGGATGTATTTCTCTACCAAGGAAGAGAAAAAGTTTTAACATTTGTAAAACTTTTCATTGCTTCAATCACACCTTCTTTGTAGCCAAGTCCAGAGTCTTTAATTCCACCAAATGGAGACATTTCAATTCTATAGCCTGGAACTTCCCAGATATTGACAGTGCCCACTTCAAGATTTTTAATATAATTTTTAGCTCTCATAAAGTTATTTGTACACACACCTGATGATAAACCAAAAGCAGTCGAATTAGATATTTTTATTACTTCTTCATCTTCATCTGGAACACGGATAATAGGAATAATTGGGCCGAATGTCTCTTCTAAAACTAATTCACTTTTATAATCCACATGATCAACAACAATAGGAGGTAGAAGTGCTCCTTCTCTTCCAGGGTGGTATAAAACTTTTGCTCCATTTTCTTCAGCCATTGATACTCTTCTATCAAAAAGCTCTGCCGCTTCAGCATTTACAACTGTCCCCAGATCGGTGGATAAATTCATTGGGTCACCGAATTTAATTTTTTTTGCTCTATCTAAAGCCATTTCAACAAACCTGTCTGCAATTTTATTTTGACATAAAATTCTTTTAACAGCTGTACATCTTTGTCCTGAATTTTTTGTTGCTCCAGTAACTGCTAACTCCACAGCTTTTTTTAAATCATCATCATTTAAATCATTTAAGATTATAAGAGGATCATTACCTCCTAATTCTAAAACAGTTCTTTTGTATCCAGCTTGTTCAGCAATATATTTACCAACCCCAACACTCCCTGTGAAAGTGATAAGATCAATATTTGGATTTTGTATCATTTCTAAACCAATATCTTGAGGCCAGCCTGTAATAACGGAAAACATTTCAGGTGGAAGACCTGCATCATACAAGATATCTGCTAATAGCATCGCTGTCATCGGTGTCAGTTCTGTCTGTTTACATACCATACAATTATTTGTGGCAATTGAAGGAGCAATTTTATGAGCAACCATATTAAGTGGATGATTAAAAGGTGTAATAGCGGATATAGCTCTAAGAGGCTCTCTTATAGTAAATATTTTTCTTGCTTTGCCGTGCGGAGTTAAATCACATGAAAATATTTCACCATCATCTAAAATAGATAATTGAGCAGTTAGTGAAAAAACATCAAAAGCTCTTCCAACTTCATAGAGTGAGTCTTGTTTTGATATACCTAATTCATAAGTAATGACATCCGATACCTCTTCTTTTCTTCTAACAAGTTCCTCAGCTGTTTTTTGTAAAATTTGTTGTCTTTCATATCGAGTTAGTTTTGGTTTGTACTTAGCTGCAATGTCCAATGCTTGTTTTGCATGCTCAGCACTTCCAGCTGGCACTGTACCAATTATTTCATTTGTATAAGGATAATGTACATTAATGTTTTTTTCTGAGTTAACTTTTTTACCTGCAATTCTCATTGGTTCGTGCTTAATTGGATTTGTCATTACATTGCTCCAGCTATTGCATAATAAAATGCATCGTAGTTATTTAATTTTTCATTGCTTAAAAAAGAATTAATTTTTTTATTAGAGATGAAAGGCACCTCTCTCTCATGAAGCCCTCCATGAGAACGCAGTGGTTCTTTTAACTTGCTGAGATCATGAGAACTTTCAGATGAGCCTATGGTCACATATTGAGACGACATACAAATAATATCTCCCATTCTATCTTTAGGTAAATCATACTCTTCACACCCAGCTTCATTAGAAACAACAACCTCTATTTCCTTTATTTTTTTTATCTCTTCCATAGCGTCATTAATTTTAGATTTATCCTCTAAATAAATTGTTGCAAATGATCCTAGTGCACCGTGATGTACTACATAAGGATCAGTGATTGGAAGTATTACTTTTGAAAAATGATCACCAAATTTTTTATCCAAAATGTCTTGGAGATATATTGCATTGGGTGAACCATCTGCTTTTGACTTAGGTTGCATTCCATGATCAGCAGTAATTATAATTGAGTTATTATTTACATTTAATTCTCCAATATATTTATCAAACATAGCATAAAATGTATTTGCCACTTGATCGCCTGGTGCATATTTATGTTGAATAAAATCTGTTGTAGATAAATACATAATGTCAGGTTTAAATTCGTGAAGTAGCTTTACTCCCGCAGCCATGACAAACTCTGATAGACCTTGAGAATAGACATCAGGAACACCCATACCAAGCCATTTATTAATGTTATCTATTCCATTTTCACTTATTGTTGCTTGATCTGATTTTTCTGAAGAAAAACAAATTGCTCGAGAGTCGTTAAAGTTAAGACCGTGGGATAATAATTTTCTTAGTTTATCTTTTGCGGTTACAATGGCAATCTTAGCTCCTTGCTCATAATATTTTTGAAAAATAGTTGGCGCTCTTAAAAACTGTGGATCATTCATCATAACTTCTTCTCCAGTAGATGGAGTATAAAAAAAATTGCCACAAATACCGTGAACTGAGCTAGGTCTTCCTGTAACAATAGAAATATTATTGGGATTAGTAAAACTAGGGATAGCACTGTTTGCTAACAAATTTTCTCCAGTATTAATTATTTTATCTAAGTTAGGTGTTAAGTTTAATTTTGACGCTTCCTCAAAGTATTCTTTTTGACTACCATCCAAACATATAACTATAGCTGTTGAAGTTGGAAATCCTGTGTAGATTCTTTCGTTAATTGTAATTGTTTGTGTCATATTTTAAAAGTTCTTAAAACTGGTATCTATATTGATTTACCTATAAAATAAATAAGATTTGTCTCTTAGTTTTGTTTTTTTAATTATTATATTTGCTGCGTTCTGTCATGCAGGATGGAGCACGATAGTTAAGAAGAGTGAAAATGGATTAGCAATGATGGGAATAACATCAATCATAGAAATAATAATATTTTTTCCCTTAATATTTACAGTGCCATTCCCAACAACAAGTATCTGGTTTTTTATTTTTGCAACAACTTTTTTGCATGGATTATATCGCTACAGCGTAGTTAAATCTTATCAGTACGGAGATCTTTCATTTGTGTATCCAATTGCAAGGGGTGGCTCAGTTCTAATTATTGGATTAATAAGTATATTAATTTTAGGCGTTGATATCAACTTAGCAGGTATTCTAGGTATTATTTTAATTTGTTTAGGATTGTTTATGATATCTTTTTTAACAGCTAAAAAATTTAATAGGTTTGCCTTCATCATTGCCACCACAACAGCTAGTTTAATAGCAACCTATACAATCTTAGATGGGATAGCAGTTAGAAGAAGTGTAAACCCATTAACTTTTATATATTGGATGCTGTTATTAAATGGGATACCGATGCTTATTTATGCTTTTTTTTCACAAACTGGTTTACGAAAAAAAAACAGTTACAAAGTGAAGGATGGGATAGTCGCTGGGGTTCTTGCTATTCTGGGATATGGGCTCGTGGTGTGGTCAATGCAGTTTATTGAAATTGCGTATGTCTCAAGTATTCGTGAAATAAGCATAGTATTGGCTACTCTTCTAAGTTTTTACTTATTAAAAGAGACAGATGCTCAAAAACGGGTAGTACCATCAATTACAATATGTATAGGCATTACAATTTTATATTTTCAAATAACTTAAAAAATTACGAAAATCCTAGACTATTGATATTTTTTTTTCTATAGCCAAAAAAGTGGAAGAAAATATAGTAAAAGTAAGCCCAGAAACTGAAACTATTTGTTGCGATGGCGGTGAAGATGGTTTAGGACATCCGGCAGTTTATTATACCTTTAATAATGAAAATAAAATTGTTTGTGGTTATTGTGGTAAAATATTTATTAAAAAAGAAGAATAGAAATGTATAAAGAATCTTGGGGACTAAAAAGAATTTGTCCAATGTGTAGTAAACAATACTATGATCTTGGAAGAACAGAGCTTGAATGCCCTGAGTGTGGTAAAGAAATTGAAGTAACCACCATGACAAGACCAAGACGTGGAAGAAAACCAGGCAGTACAAATGCTGCACCACTAACGAATCCTGTTCCTCCTAAACCTAAAGAAAAAGATGATGATCTTGATATTGAAAATTTAGATTTAGATAACAATGAAGATAATCTTGAGGATGACACTGTTTTATTAGAAGATGAAACAGAAATTGACCCTGTCGTTGAAGGTATTAAGCCTAAAGAAGACGGTGAAGAAGAATATTAGTACCTACTAGAAATTTTAAATAATTATGTTTCCTATTTTACAAAAGACTTGGGCGCTTTTTTTTGGCTTTGGAATTATTTGTCTTGGACATGGTCTTCAAGGAACCCTAATTGGTGTAAGGTCTGTAATTGAAGGATTTAGTTTTATATCTGCAGGTCTTATTATTGCTGGATATTATGTAGGTTATTTAACAGGCGCATTAACTATTCCTATTTTTTTACAGAGAGTAGGACATATTAGAGTATTTGCTGCGCTAGCCTCACTTGCTTCCATTGCTATATTACTTCATTCAATATTTGTTCATCCTCACTCATGGTTCTTTATTAGGATTATGACAGGAGTTAGTTTGTCAGGAATTTATGTAATCATGGAAAGCTGGTTGAATGATAGATCAACAAATCAAACAAGGGGACAATTGTTATCAATTTATATGATTGTAACATTTGTATTCGTAGGTGCTGGACAATTTTTATTAAATTTAAGTGATCCAGCAAAAGTAGATTTATTTATTTTAGTTTCTGTACTTCTTTCTTTTGCATTATTGCCTATCTTACTTACAATTACTGAACAACCTAATACAACAAATCCTAAATATTTTTCTCTAAAAGAATTTTATAAAGTTTCTCCATTTGGGTTTGTTGGTGCGTTGGCAACTGGACTATCTCATAGCGCAGTCTTTGGATATGGGGCCATATATGCAACATCAATTAATTTAAGCTTATTTCAGGTATCTTTATATATGACAATAATCTCCTCATTCGGTGCAATAGTTCAATGGCCAATTGGATACCTATCAGATAGGATTGATAGACGGGTAATTCTCATTGGAACAACTTTTGCAGCTGCAGGACTAAGTCTTATTTTTATTTTTGCAACTTTTTTACCAATTACGATATTTTTTGTAATGACTGCTTTGTTTTCATGTGCCTGCCTTCCGATGTATTCATTAGCTGTAGCTCACACAAATGATTTTTTACAACCAGATGAAATTGTCTCTGCAAGTGCTACTTTCAGTATAATTATTGGTATAGCTTCAATCATTGGTCCTTTAGCAGTATCAGGTTTTATGCAAATCCTTGGTCCTACTGGATATTTTATTTACTTATTTTTCATTCACAGTGCTCTAGGTTTATTTGGATTATACAGAATGACACAAAGGACTAAACCAAGAGACCTTGAATCACAATATACACCATTACCTAGAAATATTAGTCCTGCAGGTATGGAAATGAACCCTGTTACCGAGCCAACTGACGAGGAGTAATCTTTTTGAAAACTCTATAAAGCAATAATAAAATTATTATTCCCATATATATTGCTGGTTCACTTTTGTTTGCTCTAACTAGCATATAAAAATGCATACTGGATAAAATTGCTGCTGGGTAAATTAAGTAATGAAGTTTTTTCCATAAGTTAAATCCTAGTTTTTTTACCATGCTATTTGTAGAGGTTACTGCGAGAGGTATAAGAAATAAAAAACTTATAAACCCGAAAGTTATAAATGGTCTTTTAATGATATCTTTTATGATGAATTGTAAATCAAGAAAATGATCTAAAAAAATATAAGTCGAAAAGTGAAGTGATACATAATAAAAAGCAAAAAGCCCTATCATTCTTCTAAAAGTTGTTATGGATTTGAACGCTTTAATATGTGCTATTGAGGATATAACTAGTGTTAGTATTATTAGTCTTAATGCCATTAAACCAAACTCATCCATTATCCTTTCAATTGGATTAACTCCTAAATTGCCATTAATAAATTGGTAAACCCAAAGAATACTTGGAAATAAAATTAGTAAAAATATGAAAGGCTTACTATGATCAAAAATTTTTTTTGAAAACATTTGTTAATAAAATTTTTTTAAATCTAAATCTTTGTAAAGATGTGCAACTTCCTCTTGATATCCATTAAACATTAAAGTCTCTCTTCTTTTGAATTCTCCAATTCTTCTTTCAGTTGATTGACTCCATCTAGGATGATCTACACCTGGATTAACATTAGCGTAAAAACCATATTCCCAAGGAGCAAGAGTTTCCCAGGAGGTTTCAGGTTGTTTATCTAAAAACCTAATTTCTACAATTGATTTAATTGATTTAAAGCCATACTTCCAAGGAACAACCAATCTTATAGGAGCACCATTTTGATTAGGCATCTCGTGTCCATATAAACCAGTTGCTAATATTGTTAATGGATTCATAGCTTCATCCATTCGCAGTCCTTCTCTATATGGCCAAATAATTGTTCTTTTATTTTGTCCTGGCATTTCTTCAGGTCTAAATACAGTTACAAATTGAATATATTTTGCCGAACTTAAAGGTTCGGCCATTTTTATAAGTTCAGATAATTGAAAGCCTTGCCAAGGAATAACCATAGACCACGCCTCAACACATCTTAATCGATATACTCTATCTTCTATTGTGACATTTGATAAAATTTTTTCTAAATCAAATGTTTGAGGTTTTTTTACTAAACCATCAATTTTTATTGACCATGGGTTAGGATTAAAATTTCCTGAGTTTAAATGCGGATGTTTTTTATGTGTGCCAAATTCGTAAAAATTATTATAAGTTGTGATTTCTTCATAAGAATTAAGTTTATCATTCTCGCTTAAATATTTATTGTAAATTGAAGTATCATTATCATGATTAGCGAAGGCCGAGAATGATACTGTTGCCAATAAAGCACTTGCTAATGAACCCTTGATGAACTTTCGTCTATTTAGGTAAGTTTTGTAGGGTGTAATCTCAGAACTTAAAATCTTCATAATTTGAATATATATTAATAAATCTGAAATTGTAGTAATGTTAAGAACATCTTTATCAAATCCATTTAAATTGTTAGTGTAAATCTATGAAAAATCTATCGATCATAATACTTAGTGTTTTATTATTTTTAACGCCTATAAAATTTGCCAATGCAGATAAAGTCCATGGTATTGCAATGCATGGAACGCCAAAATATAACAGTAATTTTACACATTTAGATTATGTAAACCCTAATGCACCCAAGGGGGGTTCAGTAAAATTTGGATCATATGGTTCTTTCGACAATTTAAATAGAGTTGCCTTTAAGGGTTCTAAAGCTGCTGGCCTTGGTTATGTTAATGATACATTAATGAGGAGAGTGTGGGATGAAGCATTTTCTCTATATGGATTAATAGCTGAGAAGGTGGAATTACCTGCAGATAGATCTTCAATAACTTTTTATCTAAATCCAAATGCAACTTTCCATGATGGTTCATTAATAACACGGAATGATGTTTTGTTTAGTCTAGAAACATTTCAAACTAAAGGTACTCCTAATCAGAAAAAAACTTATGGAAAAGTTGTGAGAACTGAATTGATTGGAAATAATGGAATAAAAATGATTTTTGAAAATAATGAAGATAAAGAATTACCTCTTATTATTGCAGGCTTTTTACCAATCATTCCCAAAAAATTTTATGAAAATCTTGATGTCACAAAAACATTTTTAGATATACCGTTAGGAAGTGGCCCGTACAAAATTGATAGTCTCGATCCAGGACGTCAAATTAAATACAAGCGTGTAGAAGATTACTGGGCAAAAGATTTACCTGTGAATAAAGGTCTCTATAATTTTGATACAATTATTTATGATTATTACAAGGATTCAAATGTGTTGGTTGAGGCTTTTAAAGTAGGCGAATATGACTTTAGAAGAGAATATAATGTTAAACGTTGGTTATCAGAATACGATTTCAAAGCTGTTCAAAATGGTGATGTAATACTTACAGAAATGAATAATGATAGGCCGGTTGGAATGAATGGTCTCGTTATGAATACTAGACGTGACATATTTAATAACAGAAATGTCAGACTTGCCTTAAGTTATGCCTATGATCATGAATGGATAAACAAAACAATATATCAAAATGCATATGTGAGAACAGATAGTTATTTTGATAATTCACCATTAGCATCTTCAAACTTACCCTCTAAAAATGAATTGGAATTATTAAATGTATGGAAAGATGAAATTCCTGCAGAAGTATTTACGGAAACATTTACTCCTCCTACAACAGATGGAAGTGGTAACGATCGAAAAAATTTATTGAAGGCAAAAGAGATACTCGAAAAAGAGGGATGGTTTGTTGAAAATGGTAAACTTTTTAAAGATGATAAGGAATTCAAGTTTGAGTTCTTGATTGTCAGCCCATCTGATGAAAAAATTGCATTAGCATATCAAAGTAATTTAAAAAAACTTGGTATTACCATGGATGTAAGGACTGTTGATTCATCTCAGTATCAAGAACGTCTGTTAAGTTATGATTATGATATGATCAAAAGATACTGGGGAGTCAGTTTAAGTCCAGGAAATGAGCAACAATTCTATTGGGGGTCAGAAGTTGGTCAAAAAGATGGAAGCAGAAATTATCCTGGAATTAATAGTAAAGCTGTTGATGGATTAATCGAAAAACTAATTAGTGCAACAAATAGAGAAGAATTAACAACTGCAATTCATGCACTTGATAGAGTATTGTTATGGGGTCATTATGTAATTCCTCTTTATCATAGTAACAAAGACAGAATTGCTTATTGGGATTTTTTTGAATATCCTGATGAGATTCCACTTTACGGAATTGTAATTGAATCTTGGTGGGTTAATAAAGATAAGCAATAAAATAATTTAATCAAAATTTGAATGAGTCATACAAGAGCTAATATACTGATGTTAATTGCCTCACTTATTTGGGGTACTGCTTTTGTAAGCCAAACTACAGGAATGGGAACCATAGGCCCTTTTACTTTTAGCTTTGGAAGATTTTTTTTTGCTTTTTTAACAGTAATTCCATTTGCAATTTATTTGGAACAGAAAAATGTTTTAAAAATATTAAATGATAGAAAAAAAGTTTATCTTTGTTTGGCTACAGGTTTTTTTCTTTTTGTAGGTATGGGTCTACAACAATATGCTTTACAAAAATCTTTGATATCGAATGCTGCTTTTCTCAGCACTCTTTATGTTCCCTTTGTTGGTATAATTTCAAGATTTATAATAAAAAAACAAGTACATTGGATTATCTGGATTGCTATTTTACTTTGTTTATATGGTTCATATCTTTTATCCTCTAATCAATCAGTTGAAATTCAACAATCAGATTCACTCTTGTTTATAGCTGCTTTATTTTTTGCCTTACATATTATTTGTATTGATATTTTTATGAAAGAACTTAACAGTCCTTTTTTATTTGGAAGTATTCAGTATTTAATTGTTTTTATTTTATCTATGATCTTGGCTTTTATATGGGAGGAACCAAAACTCTCAAATATGCAAATTGAATGGTTTGAAATTTTATACACTGGAATTTTTTCAGCTGGTATTGGATATACACTTCAAATTATTGCTCAATATAAAGCTAATCCTGCTCCAGCTGCTATTATTTTATCAATGGAGTCAGTCTTTGCTGCATTTGCAGGTTGGATACTTTTAAATCAAGTTTTAGACACACAAAAAATACTTGGATGCCTTGCAATATTTATTGGAGTCATTATAGTACAACTTGTACCAATAATAATTAAACAAAAATGAGTGATAAATTAGACGTAGTTGGAATTGGAAATGCCATGGTAGATGCCATAATTCCTTCCAATCAAAGCGAGATTGAAAAACATAAAATTAACAGAGATTCAATGAATCTTATTGATGAAAATTTAAAAAATAATTTACATGAAAGTTATTCTATCAGAGAAATGGCAGGTGGGGGTTCACTTGGTAACTCCATGTTTGGTATCACCTCTTTTGGTGGCAATGGAAGTTTTATTGGAAAAATTAAAAATGATGAAGTAGGAATTTTTCTTCAAAAAGATATGGTCAGAGAAGGTTTACAATTTCCCTTAGGGTTCACTTCGCCAGATATTTCTACAGGATGTTGCACAATTTTTGTTGAGGAAGATGGGACGAGAACAATGTGTACATTTTTAGGAGCAGGAACATTGATCGGACCAGATGATATTAATGATCAGCACATAAAAAATCATAAAATAGCTTATTTAGAAGGTTACTTGTGGGATAATGAAAATGCAAAAAAGGCAATGAAAAAAATGGTTGATATTTGTAAAGCAGATAATCAACAAATTGCTTTTACTTTGTCAGATTTATTTTGTGTTGATAGGCATAGAGATTCTTTCAAAGAATTAATTGAGAATGATGTAGATATTCTTTTTGCTAATGAGGATGAAATTAAAGCTCAATCTGAAGAATCAAACTTTGACAATGCTATAGAATATGCAAAATCTTTAAAAATGACAGTAGCTATTACAAGGGCAGAGAAGGGCTCAGTTATTATAGAAAAGGATAACGTAGTTGAGATAAATCCAATTCAAGTAGACAAAGTTGTTGATACAACTGGAGCTGGAGATCTTTATGCGGCTGGATTGTTGTTTGGTATTGCCAGAGAAAAAGACATTTCTACTTGTGGAAATTATGCCAGTATAGCTGCAGCGGAAATCATTTCACATTATGGTGCAAGACCTCTAGTGAAATTATCTAATTTAATTTAGCTAATAACTTAGCTTTATTTTCTTCATCACAAAAAGAATATTTTATTGCATTATGGGTAAGTGAAGTTAGTTCATTTTTATTTAAACCCAAATCTTCCATAACTTTGTATTCACCACTTATTGTTGCGTTAAAAAAAGGAGGGTCATCTGAATTGACTGTAACTTTTACTCCTCGATCAAATAATGTTTTCACAGGATGATCTTGATAATCTTGATAAATTTTTGTTGCAATATTGCTCGTAGGACAAGTTTCTAAAACAATATCTTTATCGATTATTTCTTTTACTAAATCTGGATCCTCTATTGATCGAACACCATGACCTAATCTTGTTGGATGGAGAAGCTTAATAGCATTTCTTATATTTTCTGGACCATCCCATTCACCTGCATGAACAGTGATTGGAAAATTTTCTTTTTTTAACATATCAAATGTCTCAACAAATAAACTTGGAGGAAAGTGGAGTTCATCTCCTGCCAAACCAAAACCAACTAAACATGGATGTGGGTTATTTAAAACTTCCTCTGCTGTTCCTTTTACTGATTCTGCTCCTAAGTGTCTAATCCCGTTCATTATAAAACGAGATACTATACCGTGATTTTCTTCTGCTTTTTTTGAAGCTTCATGGACACCTTCAATAAATGAATGGTAAGTCATGCCTTTTGCTTTTGCGTGAGTAGACGAAATCATAGCCTCGACATAAAGAACATTATTAGCAGCACATTCTTTCAAATATTCATAAGTTAATTCAAAATAATCTTCTGGTGTATGAATGACTGATGTTACAATGTCATATTTTTTAATAAAATCATAAAAGTCATCCCATTGATAAGCATATTTAGAGCCAAAAAATTCATTAGATATTTCATGGTTGTTGCGCTTAGCAAATTTTTTACAGAGATCTGGAGTAATAGTTGCCTCTAAATGAACATGAATTTCTGCTTTTTTAACTGTATTAAAAATATTCATATAATTAAAATTACCTATATAATAATAATATGGAAGCAAGAATAAATAGAAGAAAATTTGTTGTTGGAGCAAGTTGCTCTTTATGTGGGTCTTTAATTTTACCATCTTGTACACAAGTTCCATTAACAAATAGAAATCAGCTAAACTTATATGATAGTAACTTACCTATTGTTATTTTTCAGGGTAGTGTTGGAGGTATTCCAATTCCAAAAGTCTATGCAAATGAAAAATCATTGAACAAAGAAATTGATAAAGTGTATAACAAATTTCTATCAAAAGCTAAGGAAGATAAAGTTCTATTAGATAATACAGATGAATCAAAAAAACTTGAAGAAATAGGAATAGAAATCTATAGTTCTATTAATAAGTATTACATAAATAATGGAGAAAAAAATCCAGTTGATGGATTTAATTGGAAATTTGCTCTTATAGAATCAGAAACTAAGAATGCTTGGTGTATGCCTGGGGGCAAAATAGCTTTTTATACAGGAATTCTTCCTGTTTGCAAAAATGATGATGGGATTGCTGCTGTAATGGGTCATGAAATTGCTCATGCTTTTGCTAGACATACTGTTGAAAAACTAACACAGTCATCTATGATCCAAATGGCAACTATAGGAATTTCAAATAGTCGATATGCAGAATTATTAAATAAATCCTATAGATTAGGTAACGTTGGAGGCAACGTATACAATTCAGTTGTAAAGTATGGAATTTTTTTACCATTTAGCAGAACTATGGAAAGTGAAGCTGATTACCTTGGTATGGGGTTTATGAATCTAGCTGGTTTCAATATAAAAGAGCCGTCTTTATTATGGCAAAGAATGATGGCAGACAAGGAGGGTAAAATGCCAGAATTCATGGGATCTCATCCAAGTCCAGAAAATAGATCAAAAAAATTCTTGGAATGGGAAAATGAAATAATAGATAAATTTCCAAGGGTTTGATTTATAGTATATGTATAAATAATGTCCGCAGTAGTAATAGAAAATTTAAACCATAAAATTGGCAAAAAACAAATTTTAAAAAATATAAATTTTGTTTTAAAAAAAGATAGTATCTCTTGTATATTAGGGCCTTCAGGTAGTGGTAAAACATCACTTTTAAAACTTATTGCTGGTTTAGATAAAGTACAGACTGGGAGAATAAAAATAAACGAAAAAGAAGTTAGTAGTTATTCAAAACATTTGCCAACTGAAAAAAGAAATATTGGCTTTTTGTTTCAAGATTATGCTTTATTCCCTCATTTAACCGTTAAACAAAATCTTGAATATCCAATTAATTACAAAACATCGCCTCACACAATAGATGATATTATAAATTTGATTAAACTTCCTAATTCATTAAATAAATATCCTCATGAATTAAGTGGTGGTGAACAACAAAGAGTTGCATTAGCAAGATCTATTATTTCAAATCCTGATATTTTATTGTTAGACGAACCATTCTCTAGTCTTGATTTGAATCTTAGAGAAGATGTAAGAGATGATACTTTGCATTTACTTCAAAAATCAAATGTTTCAGTAATAATAGTTACTCATGATCCCTTTGAGGCAATGTTTATTTCTAATCAAATAAACATAATGGATACAAATGGTGAAATAGTACAATCAGGAAGTCCTGCTGAATTGTATAATAACCCAATTAATTCTTACGTTGCAGAATTTTTTGGTGAAACAAATAGGTTTGAAGGAGTTGTTAAAAACTCACATATATTAACTCCAATAGGTAAAATTAAAGCGCCAAGTAAATTAGAAAATCAAAAAGTAAAAGTCCACGTAAGACCAAAAGGTATAAAACTTAATCAACAACCCACCCCTGTTAATGGCATAAAAGGAACAGTTATGGCTTCTAAATTAATGGGCTCTTTTAGCTTCATTCATTTATCTGTATTAAATAGTGATAATGAGGTTATGCATATTCATAGTCACATGCCGCCAGACTTTAATCCTAAACAATCTTCAGCAGTTGGGATAGAGGTTGATGAAAAACAGGCTTTTATTTTTGAAAATTAAGAGCTTTTCTTTTTTTTAGATACTCTTTGTAATTTAGAATTTAAGAATATAACTGGCCCTAAACCAACCAAAATAATAATAAGTGCAGCAAATGAAGACTCCTGAAGCAATTCATCAGAAGCATATTGATATACATATGTTGAAAGAGTCTCGAAATTGAATGGCCTTAATAAAAGTGTGATAGGTAACTCTTTTAGAATATCAACAAAAACTAAAATACCGCCAACTAAGACATTGCTATATATTAGAGGTAAAATAATTTTTCTTATACTTTTATAAAAGCCTATACCCATTGATGATGATGCATCCATTGCATTAGGGTGTACTTTTAATATTCCTGATCTTATAGCAGCATTACCAACTGCTAAAAACCTGGTTACGTATGCGAAAATTAATACAATAAAACCACCAGCTACGTAACTAAGATGAAAATTTATTAAACTATTTAACCAGCCTACAAAAATAACTATTCCAACTGCTAATATTGTTCCAGGTAATGCATATCCACATGAAGCTAGAAAAATTATAATTTTGTGAAAATTATTAGATTTATAATTAGATATTAAGATAAGCAAAACAGAAGATAGCATAACAAAAAAAGCGCCTGCTATTGCAACGGTAATACTAGTTAATGCAGTTTTAAAAATTTCTGAAAAATTTATAATTGAAAAACCACTTATAACAAAATCTAAAAGTATTATAACAGGCACAATGAAACCTAAAAAAATGGGGACAAGACAAACCAGAAAGCAAATTAGTTTTTTAGAATTTGATAAATTTTCAGAAATTAACATATTTTGTCCGCTACTCAGTTCATGAAACCTCTGTCTTCTTCTTGCTAAATATTCAATAGTTAAAAGGATTACTACAAAAATAAATAATACAGATGATATTTGAGATGCACCAGAAAGACTATTCATACCAAGCCACACATTAAAGACCCCAAGTGTTAAAGTTTCTAAGGCAAAATACTCAACTGTTCCAAAATCTGAAATAGTTTCCATTAATACCAAAGCAAGGCCTGCAAATATTCCAGGTCTTGCTAATGGTAAAGCAACTGAAAAAAAACTATTGCGTCCATAAATTAAACTTGTTTGATAAAAAGATATTGGAACTGTTAAAAAAGATGCTCGCGTCATCATGTAAACATATGGGTATAACACACAAGACATTACCAATATTGCCCCGCTCATCGATCTTATTTCAGGAAACCAATAATCAGATGAACTATCCCAATTAAAAATCTCTCTTAAAGTTTTTTGAAAAGATCCTGCATACTCAAGAAAGTCTGTGTAGGTGTATGCGATTATGTATGCAGGTACTGCTGCTGGCAACAAAAGCGCCCACTCAAATATTTTTTTACCAAAAAAATTATATCTTGTTACAACCCAAGCACTAGATATACCAAATACTGAAGATAAAATACCAACGCCAAGCATCAAGACTAATGTGTTATAGACATATCTAGGCAATACAGTTGAAAATAAATGTGGCCACAACGTCGTGTCACCTAAAAAAGCAGAAAAAAAAACTGCAATTATAGGAGAAATAATAGCTAAAGCTAGTACTGTTGCTAATGTTGACGAACTATTCCAATTATACAAGATCACTTGTTATATAAACTACCATCCAACTCTATCAATAATCTTTTGAGCATCTGGAGCTAATTCAGCAATTTTAATAATTGGTAGATTATCTTCCCTAAATTCTCCCCATTTTTTAAGCTCATCACTTGGAGAAACTTTTGGATTTACAGGATATTCAAAATTAATTTCACCATAAAGTTTTTGAGCTTTTTCACTGGTTAAAAATTCTAAGAGTGCCAAAGCTTCTTTTTTATTTTTGGAATATTTTGCAATACCGCCACCAGATATATTCACATGTGCGCCTCTATCTCCATCCCCTTGATTTGGAAATATTAGTCTGACATTCTCTACCCATTTTCTTTGTTCAGGGTCTTCTGAAAATTTTAATTTACCATAATAATAGTTATTTATTATTGCAATGGTGCACTCACCTTCATAAATTGCTTTTACTTGGGCCCTATCATTACCTTGGGGTCTTTTAGCAAAATTTGCAACCAGTCCTTTTCCCCAATTTTCAGTTTTTTCTTCACCATATTCTGCTAGCACTGATGCCATTATTCCTCTGTTATAAACATGACTTCCAGGCCTAGTACAGATTTGTCCTTTCCATTTTGGATCTGCAAGATCTTCAAGTCTTGTTATTTCACCTTCTTTAATTTTAGTGTTATTAACAACAATGACTCTTGCCCTCTTTGATAAACCAAACCATGTATTTTCTGGGCTTCTTAAATAAGGTGGGATATTTTTAATTAATTTTTTTGACTCAACTGGCGAAAGTAAATCTAGATCATCATAAATATACAATCTTCCAATATCTACTGTAAGGATGATATCTGCAGGACTATTTTCACCTTCAGCCTTTAGACGTTGCGCTAAACCTTTTTTTGAATAAATAACATTTGTTTTTATACCTGTATCCTTAGTAAATAATTCCAAGAAAGGATTTATTAAAAAAGGCTGTCTGTGAGAATATATATTAATTTCTTTAGACATAAGATATGGTGTAAAAATGAACGTAATAATGAAAAATATAAAGCTAATCAGATTAGTTTTCATGAAAAATTCTCCTTTTAATATTAATTGTAAAAATTTTGTGTTTTAGTTTTTTGAACCTTCTTAAAAAGTAATTTTTAATTTCGATAAATGGGTTAATATACAAATCTTTGAGGTTGTGAGTTTCATCTTTTTGATTTTTTTCGATACCTAGTTCAAGTGTTTCATATTCTACAGAATGATGAAGAGAGCCAAAGATCCAATCCCAGATGGCGAGTGCGGCACCAAAATTTTTATCATGATGTTCTCTTGCAATTGAATGGTGTAATTGATGTTGTGCAGGAGAAATAAATATATATTCAACCCAGCGCCAATAGCGAATTCCAATATGGGAATGTCGAAGATTAGAACCAAATATATTAAATAAAAATACGAATATATTCACGCCAAGAATAGTAAATAAATCTACAGAATTACCAAAAAGAAATATAAATGAAGATATGCTTATTGCTTGAGTTACGGAACTTCTTAAAGAAAATATAATGCCTTCTAATGGGTGTGTTCTGAAGACAGTCATAGGTGTCAAAACTGTAGCTGAGTGGTGAACCTTGTGAAGTGACCATAAAACTGGCCATCTATGCATAAAACGGTGTATTATATATTTACTGAAATCATCTAAAGTAAATTGGAAACTTGTAAAAAAAATTACTACAATAAATGGCAAAGTATTTTTAAACATTCCTACACTTAGCCAATCAACAGAATGAAAATAAAAGTATAAAGCTGTTGCGATAGTTAATTGAGTAATCAACAATGGTGAAACCGTCATCATTATTAACTGGTTGATAAAAAATATTTTATAGTCAGACTTAGCTGATTTAGAAAAAAATATTTTTTTATCAAATATTTTCTTTATTGCTTTTTTAAATGATAGTTTTCTATTTAAGACAAACCATCCAAGAGCAATAATTATAGAGATGACTATATAGGCAAAAAAAACTCTTTTTTTTGGATCAACAAATTGATTGCCAATCTTAACTAAGTATTCTGAAAAAATTTCCATTCCAAAGAGGTGTGGCTTTATTTAAAAGCCACACCAAATTTAATGTTAATCATTTTCTGCAGAGTCAGAACTTCCCATTGAACTAGAGAGGTCTTCCATTGCAGACAGTTGATCGTTAGCTCTTGCAGTAACACCAAACTCATCCACCATAAGTTTTTGAATTTTAAGCATGTGTAACTTGAATTCACCCCAATCTTGAGCTTGGTCTTTTATAAAATCACCATTCGACTGAACACCAACAACTTGTGATGCATTCAATAAAACTGGTCCAAAGCCCATCATACGGTTCATTTTTACAGCTGTTTCACCTAAATTTTCTGGTCCACACTGAAGTGCTAGAGCAAAACCTTTAAGCTCCCCCCAGTGTTTTGCATATTTTCTAAATGCATCAGTTGTGTCACCATTAGCGTCCATGATTGTTTCGAGAGCGACAATATCTTTGTAAGTTGAACCTGCGTACTTGAATACAGATTCAGCAATTACTTTTTGCCAGTTCTCTCTAATTGTATCTCTTGCTGCTAACATATCTGATCTTTCAGCAAAATTAAGGTTACGACCTCCAGCATCTCTGATAACTTTTCTTCCATCAATAAACGCATGATTTATTGTTGCTAGATAATCAGTTTTACCACCTTTGTCATAACTTGATGCGTAATATGCATGTGCGAATACCATCTCAGAATACAAGTCTACTACGCCATCACCATTATAATCTGCAGCAGAGAAATCTTTCATCTTTGCAATGTTATAATTATCTTCAGCTGATATCATCATAGAATGTGCTGGTGCGCCCCAGTATCCAAAAGCCTCATCCCAGCTATGTTCTTTACCAGTGTAGTATGCACCATCTTTATAAGGTTTGTTATTTGGTTTTTGACCAATTTCCATTTTCTTTCCAAGATAGTTATTTACTGCTTGGTTATAAAAAACTGCACCCATTGCAAATTTGGATATTAGCTGAGTGTAATCAAATCCAGTATCAGGATCAAAACCTCCTTCAACTTCACTAGCTTTTTTCATCATGTGCTCTAATGTTTCAGGACCAGTTAGACCTCCCCATCCAGCAATTGCGCCTTTATACATTTTACCGGATAAGTTACCACT
Organism: uncultured Alphaproteobacteria bacterium; assembly: GCA_902518985.1. Taxonomy (GTDB): domain Bacteria; phylum Pseudomonadota; class Alphaproteobacteria; order HIMB59; genus CACPNW01. The sequence continues at coordinate 34,734 of CABYIF010000006.1, forward strand.
GCCTATCTCAGAAACCATAGTTTGCATTATTGGAAAACCATCTTTAGACTTTGGATCAATAATTTCTAAACCATCTTCCCCGTTGTAGTAAGCCATCATTTTTTCTAGGTCACCAGTTTTGACAAGTTTTTTCAAACTATTATGAAGAACTTGTCTTGCCATTTGACCAGTATATTTTACTGAGTTTGTTTTATCTCCATCATAACCTTTAAGCGTAATTGGATATGGACCATAAACTTCTGGACCATGACCATCAGCAAATGATTTTGAAACACCAAAAGAAAAAACTAACGCAGTTGCAATTAGTAGTATTTTTTTCATATACATATTCCTTAATTAAATTAAATTTTCTTAGTTTTATAGATGTGGAGATAAGCGAAAACAGTTGAGGCTAAGATGTGCATTTACCCTTAAATAATTTACTTATCTCCACGTCCTATTACTAAGGATCTAGGGTCTATTTATAATAAAACAATTTTTATAATTATTTATTTGATAAATTAAGTCTCATAATGAATTTTGTGTAAATTTAGAATTATTCTAATTTAAAGAATTAGTTAAATTTAGATTTTTTTTCCAAGTACCAATTTGTAATCATTAATGAGAATTTTTTAGATATTTTGTAGTATGTCTGTTTTTTATTATCTAAATATTTTTTTTCCTTAAAAAAGTTTTTTTCTAAACCCTCTTTTAAAACCTCTTTGACTTGATTTTCATCACCTAGTGAAGTTGGTATAGATAATCTAAGTTTAGAATAGCTGATTTTTTCATCTAATATGCTTGATGAAGCAATCTCTAAAGACACCATAAGATGCATGATAGATTTGAAAAAAAAACGCTTACATTCATTATGATTATTATGAGTTATGATGTCTTTTTTAAAGTTATTTATAAAGCTTACTAATGAACCCATATTGTTAAAGTTGGTGGTTAATAATCATAAGATTAATGTGAGTTATAATGTTAACATACTAACCACCATGGAACGGAAGTAGTCTTATTTATACTAAAAAAAAAATTTATTTGTTAAATAAAAAAAAGATATATAAAACTCAATGATAATAGTATGGTTTTAGAACTATTCTAATTAAAATAATAAATAGAATCCAAAAAGCGCACAACTAAAACCAAGAATCCTTAATATTATATTTAGCAAATTATTTTTTATAAGTGTAAGTCCAATACCAACACCAAACAGATGTAGGGCCGCAGTTCCTAAGGAAAAACCTAAAGCAAACAATAAGGGGTTTGCTGCCCAAGGCATTTCAATGCCATGAGCTAAACCATGAAATGATCCAAAAAAAACAACTGCTATCATTATAATATTTGTTGGCAATTTTTTTTCTATTGCAACTGATAAACCTAAAAAAATAACTGAAAAAATTATTCCCCATTCAATGATTTCAGAAAAAGTAATGGCTAGTAGCTCTATAAACAACCCAGCTGCACCTCCTAAAATCATAAATAAAACAAATAAAGAGGGAACTGTCCATATAGCTCTTCCACCAATTTGTGAGCTGACAACTCCAACACAAACCATTGCTAAAAAATGATCTAACCCTAAAACAGGATGTGACAGACCATCATAAAAACCATTCATCCCAGTAAAGGTATGAGCATGTATAGGTTTAATAATAAAAAGTGTACTTATGAGAAAAAAAATTCTTAGAAACATATTTAACTTTATGCCTTTCTTCTAAAAAACATTTTTTTAATTAAAAAATAAATAATTGTTATTAGAACTAAAAGAACAATATGAGGAATATAAGCGCGAATATCAAACTTTTGCCAGTGGACAATATCCATAAAGGGTCCAATATAGAGAATGATAGGTGTCCAAGTTAATATTTGTTCCCATAGATTGGATCCAAAAAATTCTGCCTCACCGACCGCTAGTGAATAATGCCCTATGTTATCATCATTAAATACTTTTATATAATAAGTGCCAGCATCTATCGTAAAACTTGTTTTAAATTCTTCATTTCTTTCAGTTCCTATTTCAGGGCCTTTCCAATACCAGTCTCTTGCATAAGGTTCATACCAAGCATTCCACTCAAATCCTCTACCATCTGCCTTGTAAATAATTTCTTGGCTTTCATTCAAAACTTCAAGAGATAACCATTTATAATCTTCATTTATTTTTGGGCTTAATATGCCTGTGTAGAATAAAAAATCAGTGTCACTATTTATTTTATAGTAATGAGGTTCACCTTTTAGTTTTGAATAATAAGCTTTTGAAATTTCTGGGTATACTACCTCGTGTGGATTATCAATTGATGGTGAATAGTTTATTAATTTAGGTTGATGTGCAAAAATTGATAAAGGATAAAATAATAAAAGAAAAATAAAAATTTTCATGATTACTTATAGAAATTAAATTAATATTTTTCAATGAATGTAAGGTTTGGGGCCACTTTGGGCCCCTATCCAAGACTACTTTATTGAAATTAATCTAGCTTTTTTTTCTTCTGGAATAATTCTCTCGAGATCAATTGATAAAAGTCCATTTTTCAATTCAGCATCTTTAACTTTGATGTCTTCTGAAATTGTGAACGATCTTTCAAATTGTCTAGTTGAGATACCTTTATGAATTACACCATTACCATTTTCATTAACCACTTTTTCTTTGGCTTTATTTCTAACAGTTAGGTTATTTTCTTTTAATTCAATCTCAATATCTTCTTTACTATATCCAGCGAGAGCGACTTCAATTTTATAATTATGCTCATCAACTCTATGAATATTATAAGGTGGATAGTTTGTATTATATCGTTCTGTGGACTCTAACATTCTATCAAATTCATCAAAAATCGAGTCAAACCCAACGGAAAATGGTCTTAGAGAATTCCAAACGGATAGGTTTCTAGTCATAATAACTCCTTTATTCAGCAAGTTTATTTTGTCAGCACCCACAATGGCATACCGACAATTAGTATTTGGGGATGATTAAATTTAATTCAAGTCTTTGTTATTTTTTTCTTATAAACGACAATCCATCAGATAGTGGTAGCAGAGAAAATTCCACTCTTGAGTCATTTTGTATTTTTAAGTTTAGATCTCGGATAGTGTTTGTTTGTGAGTCCTGTTTAGCTTCATCCACAACATCACCATGCCAAAGCATATTATCAATCATTATAATCCCATTAGAGACTAACAAATTAAGTGATAGCTCATAGTAATTTGGATAATTGTTTTTATCAGCATCGATAAAAATTAAATCGTAAATGTGTTGTCGGTCTATCATGCTTTGCATCACCTCCACACCATCTCCAATAATCGATTCAATTTTTGAACTCACATTACCTAGCTCCCAATATTTTTTTGCTAAGGGTAAAAATTCGTCTGAATTATCAATAGTTACAATTTTCCCTGAGTCAGGCAAGCCTCTAGCTAAAAACAAAGTGCTCATGCCTGTAAATCTACCAATTTCTAAACAGTTTTTTACTTTAGAAATTTTAGCAATGATTTCTAAAAACTGACCTTGTTCTTTAGCAATCTGCATTTGTGAAACACTGCCAAGTTTTAAAGTTTCATTTTCTAGTTCAGTAATTGTTTTGTCTTCACGATAACCAACACTTTGTAAATATTGAACAAGTGCCTCATTAATTTCAGTTTGAGTGCTCATTAGTTAATAGTTTCAAATATTTCAGATAATTTTTGAGTTTTTTTGTCTGATATGATGAAGCATCCTAGTATTTTATTTATTAAATTATCATCAATATTTTTATTTGAGTATAAACTTAATAAAGGAGTTGAGGAGTTAATTTCATCACCAACATTGAGAACATTATTATATCCAACTCCATAATCTATTTTATCAGTAACCTGTTTTCTCCCGCCTCCAAGTTCGATGAGTATAAGGCCTAAATCCCTGGTATGAATTTTTTCTATCCAGCCTTCTTCTTTACAAAATATATCTTTTCGAATGGAAGTATTAGTTAGGTCTTTTTCATAAGAGGTTAAAATATTTTTAGGTCCACCCAAAGCTGCAACCATCATTTCAAATTTTTCTGCAGCAAGCCCATTATTAATGACTGTATTAATTTTATTATATGCATCTTCTTTAGAAATTTTATAAATATTTACTAACAACGAAGATATTAATTCGTTAGTGATCTTCTCTAATCGGTGATCTTTAAAATCATTTTTCATATATTTTATACATTCTAATATCTCTAGCGTATGGCCAGCACTTTTACCTAAAACCTGATTCATATCTGTTAATATGGCTTCACAATGTAAGCCAGCCCCTTTAGCCACTCTTACCAAGGAGTTGGACAAATCTCTTGCTATATCAATAGTACTATTAAAAGATCCGTTACCTACTTTTACATCAAGCACTAGAGATGAAAGACCACTTGCAATTTTTTTTGAAAGAATAGATGATGTTATTAGAGGTAATGATTCTACTGTACCTACGATATCTCTTATAGAGTATAATTTTTTATCCGCTGGTGCTAAATTAGAAGTTTGTCCTATAATTGCGCACCCAACATCTTTTACAACTTTTTTAAAGGTCTCTAAATCAGGTTTTGTATTGTAACCAGGTATTGAGTCAAATTTATCAAGTGTACCACCCGTATGACCTAAACCTCTACCTGAAATCATTGGAACATATAATCCACACGCTGCAAGAATTGGTGCCAAAACAATACTGGTCTTGTCTCCAACACCACCAGTCGAGTGTTTGTCACATACCAAATCACTATCCATAATTTCAGACCAATTCAGTGTATCACCTGAATTTGTCATTGCCTCAGTTAAATAAACAGTTTCTTCAGGAGTCATTCCATTTGAAAAAATTGCCATACTCATTGCAGCAATTTGAGCATCTGAAAATGATCCATCTGTTAAACCATCTACAAAATGGATGATCTCTTGTTTTGATAAAGCTTTGTTATCCCTTTTTTTTCTAATTATCTCTTGAGGTATCATCGAATTGAACTTCTTGTATAAATTGTTTAATTAAATTTAGAACGTTGTTTTCTGCTAAACTTGCATTCTCTAAAGTTTCTTGATGACTTAATTTTGTTTTATTCATACCAGCAGCTAAGTTTGTAATCACACTAATACCAATAACAGGAAGACTGCAATGGTTTGCAACTAAAACCTCAGGTACCGTTGACATTCCAACTGCATTGCCTCCTATTACTTTTAAAGCATTGATTTCAGCCGGTGTTTCAAAATTTGGGCCTGAGTACATACAATAAACACCTTCATAAATTTTTTGATCCATTTTTTTAGCGACTTGTATTAATTGATTTCTATAAAATTTGTGATAACCATCACTCATATCATGAAAACGAGGGCCATATTCTTCGGCATTGGCTCCAATAAGTGGATTGAAACCACTCCAGTTTATATGATCCTTAATTGCCATTAAACTTCCAGCCGGCATAGCTTCATCTAAACTTCCTGCTGCATTTGTGACAATTAATAATTTACATCCAATATCCTTTATAACTCTTATAGGTGAAGCTAAGCTTTGAGGATTGTGCCCCTCATAAATATGTGATCTTCCATACATGCAAACAACATTTAAGTTATTTATTTTTCCTAACACTAATTTACCTGCATGACCTTTTACAGTTGGCTGTGGAAAATCAGATAACTGTTCATATGAAATTGATTCTTGAATATCTTTTTCTTCAAAAAAATTTGTTAGTCCACTTCCTAAAATTACTGCAATATCTGGTGAGCTATTATTGGTTATTTCTAAAAATTTTTTTGCCGAAGATTGCATTAGAGATTCTCGGGACCGAAAGAGTCTGGAAGTAATTCTTCGAGCGTAGATGTTTTCATATGACCTTTTTCATTACACATATGAATCTTGGTATCTAGAGCAGCAAATTCTCTCAACCTTTGTCTACAACCACCACAAGGTGAACACAGTAATTCACCAGAGCCAATAACTACAACTTCTAAAATTTTTTTGTTTCCATTAGATATCATATTTCCAATTGCAGTTGCTTCAGCGCACTGTGATTGAGGATATGCCGCATTTTCAACATTACAACCAGTTATAATTTTACTATCTTCTGTTAGAAAGGCTGCGCCTACTTTAAAATTTGAATAAGGAACGTGGGCTTGCTCTCTCACTTCTTTTGCAGCTTTAAATAAACTATCAAAATTTTCTGAAACCATATTCTTGTTTAACATGAAATTACTAAAAAAATTATTTATTTCTAAATCTTAAACAATTCTTGAGACAAATCAGCAAGTTCATCTCCCCAAAAAACTTCTTTACGCAAATATTCTGGATCTTGGTTAAAACAAACAGACATTGCAGAATTATAGACAGCCCTAGAGTCAATAGTGGAGTTTAGATCTCTTCCTTCAAATAATTCTTTCTTTTTGAGTCCAGGCCAATCTGTATAAACCTGAGATTTTTTTAATAGACCTCCTGCCATTAGTATTGCACTTCCATATCCGTGTTCTGTACCATATCCTCCATTTTGTTTTATGGTTCGGCCAAATTCTGTCAAAGTTAAAATAAGTGTATTATCAAATGCTTTGCCTAGATTTTCATGTAAGATAGTAACGATTCCATTTACCTCTTCTAGTTCATCAGCATGAGCTCCATCTACACCGCCTTGTGCAGTATGAGTATCAAAACCATCTAAATCAAACACAGCTACTCTAGGACCACTTTGATCTTTTAATTGTTTGGCTGCTTCCAGAGCAAGTTTTTTCCTATCGTCTGAGTCTGTAGCTATTTGCATTGATAATGGTCTTTGCCTAATTGTATCAAGTGTAGATTTAATTAGCTCATTATGTTCACCTTTAAATTCACTATAAATTTGATCTATTAATTTTGTTTCAACAAAATCAGGTGAGGGAAAGAAATTGTTATTCTGCGGTACACCTCTTAATAAAAGTGGCATTGGTAAAGATATTGCTAAGCCTTGTCCTATAATATTTGACGCAAGCAGCCCCCTTCCGAGCCATCCTGTTTTTTCTTTATATGGAATATGTGCTCCTGTTTCCATTAAGTTTTGTCCGTCAAAGTGAGATCTCCCTGTGTAAGGAATATTAGTTGCATGGACAAATGCTGCTTGATTTTTTTCCCAAAGCTTATAAAAAATTTCTAATTTAGGATGAAGCCCAAAATCACTATTCAACTTAAGTACATCTTCTAAAATAAGTTTTTTTCTTAATTTTTTTAGACGTTTATCTCCAATTACGGGTACTGCTGTTAAACCATCCATGCCTCCACGAAGTGAAATTATAATTAGATTTTTTTTCTTCATGGAAGCAGAACTTATTTTTGGAAAGTATCCAGAAAGAAATAATGTTGTTGACCCCCCAATAAGAAAATTTCTTCTTGTACAGTTCATACTTTAAGTACTCCTGGTAAATTACATATAACTCCATATTTTCTACCTAAATCTTTATCTGATGTACCAAACCTAAATTGATGAATAAGTGAAGCCATATTTTCATAATCTTCAAAATTATTTTTAAGACAAGCTATAATAAAATCATGTGAATTATTTTCAGATTTAACAAGTATTGGAAGTTCAATTGAAGCAAACCAAAACCTACGCAACAATAATTCTGGCGATACCCAATCAATCTCAAAATCACTCCAACCATTAGGTTGTTTAGCACGATATGGTGAATTACCAATTTCTCTAAGTATCCATGATAATTGTCTTTGTTTACTAGTTGGTTTGGATTTAAATGCATAATTCATTTTTTTTGCAGAAAGCGGGATACTTAAATCAAACATTCTAGATAATTGCATCAACCAAATTTCTGGTGGATGAAATTTATGTGTTGTCTCATTGTATTTATAAGCTTGAGTTATAACTGCTTTATGAATTTCAGTTAGGCTACCATTGGATCTGTTCCATGCTTCTATTACTGGGCTTATCATTTCTTGAGTTGGTTCATCTGTAATAAAATGTCTGCATAATTTTGTTGAAATAAATTTTATACAGATTGGATGAGTTGCTAAATCATGAATAACTTTTGCAAGCTCTCTTTTTGCATCATTTTTATACTTGACCCCTAAAACAATTTTATCTCCTTTCTGATGCATCTCTTGATCAAACCATACATCACCTGTTTCTAGATTTTTCCTACTCCATTTATGACTCCAGCCTGTCATAATATAAGCTAACTGAATGACATCTTCCTGGGTGTATCCAGCATTTGGAGATACGGTATGTAGTTCTAATAATTCTCTGGCGTGATTTTCATTTATCGTCTCCCTCCACTCCATTCCTTTTTTAGAATTGGGTCCAAAGGACTCTGAATTATCAAGGTGGTGTATCATGCACCAAGAAGTCGTGACTGACAGTACCATTTCTTCGAAAGTTTTGACCATATTAGGTCTAATAATTTCACGTTGATAAGGCCCAGTACTAAACTCAGCCAAAAAATCTTTTTCACTTATAGCAAAGTGATTTCCCCAGAATAGCCAGAAACGTTCAAAAACAGGTTGAGTGCTGTGCCTTGTTTGATAATGACGAATAGCGTGTTCATTTAATTCAAAATATCTTTCACCAGTTTTTATTCTCAATTCATCTTTTGCTTTTTTGTAAGCATTTTTATCATTTTTAAATTTTTTTCTTAATACTTCTCTATCTCCATAAACCCATTCACCATATTTTTTTCTTAATTCTTTTTCTGTTGGTATTGTGCCTGGCCATAAAAGATCGGGTATTGAATTTAATTGGTTTAATGCCCAATTAAGAGGATCTTTATCTTGTTTTTCATTTGGAGATAAACCAAAAGCAACTCGTCTATAAAATTTTAATGACATTTTTAAAAAAAGTAGTTTACATGTATTTACAATAGTTAGATATTAAATCTTGATGAAAAAAATACCTCTTAAAATATGTGGCATAACAAATAAAAAATCAGTTGAGATGGCATATAAAAATAAAGTAAAATCATTAGGTTTTGCTAGTAAAAATCTGAATGGACCAAACACTGTTAGTGATAAAAAAATACAAATATTAATTAAAGAATGTAAAAACTATAAAATAGAATCGGTACTTTTAACACAATATGTCTCTTTAGATAAATTGGTTAAACAGATAGATTTCACTAAACCAAAAACAATATCTTGCTCCTATCACTTTGATAAAAAAGAGCTAATCGCAATAAGAAAAACTTTTAAAAGATTGAGAATTGGCATTGCTGTCAATCCAGAAAATTTTAACATTAATTATTTAAAAAGTATAAAAGATATAGTTAACGTAATTTATTATGATTTGAATGTTTATAAAACTAAATCTATCAAAAAATATTCGTTAGAAAATAACTTAGATCAAATAAATTGGATTAAACGGCTTAAAATTCCTATTTTCATTGGCGGTGGTATAAATCAAAGTAATGTAAGTAAAATAATAAATGCTGTCAAACCTGATGGCCTAGATATCTCACGAAGTCTTAAAAATTCTAAAAATATTTTATCTTCTAAAAAACTAAATTCTTTTTTATCTCAAATTTCTGTTGCTTAATTTTCTAAAAGTAAAATTTTCATCTAGTTGAGATATCAAATTTCTGATTGATATTTTTTTTGTGGGATGAATAAAATTACTATCGATGTCTGCGATAGGTCGAAGAACAAAATCTCTAAGGTGAGCTCTTGGATGAGGAATTGTGAGTTTTTTATTTGATATATTTTGCTTACCATAAAAAATTATATCTATATCAATTTTTCGTGGACCATTTTCAATTTTTTTATTTTTTTTTAATTTTATCTCTATCAATGAAAGTTTTTTCATAAGTTCTATTGGTTGGAGATTGGTAAAAAAAAGAATAGCTGTGTTGAAAAAATTTTGCTGATTTTTAAATCCATAAGGTTTTGAAATATAAATATCACCATAGTTAACTACTTGGCCATATTTTTCTATTTCATGTATGCTTTGTTTTATATTAAAAACTTTATCGCCAATGTTTGACCCTAATGCAATGAATACTTTAGTTTGATACACTTACGGAATCAGCGCCATATTTTTTTGCTACTGCTGTTTTATTAATTTTTATCTTAATATCTTTAATTTTAAATTTTTTTTCTAAATCTTTTGATAATTTAATTATTAAGTTTTCCAAAGTATGTGAATTTGAATTTGTGATTTTCTCTTTTAAGTATTTTGTTATTGATGAATAATCTTTAACATTTTCTATATTATTTAAATTAAGAGAATTATTAACAAAATAATTGAATGATAATGTTACTTTTAATAGTTGTTTTTTTGCCCTCTCTTTATCTGTAATTCCTATATTGGCTTTTATAGATAAGTTTTTAATTTCTACTTTGAACATAGCCTCTCAAAAACTTTCAATGATTGTGAAGTTTCTTTAACATCGTGTACTCTAAATATATCAACCCCCTTTTTATAACAATACAATGCTGAAGCCAATGAACCGCCTATTCTTTCGCTAGAATCGCTTTTGTCAATTTTATCTATCCAACTCTTTCTTGATGAGCCTAACAAAAGTCCATATTTTTTAAATTTAAATTGGCTTATTTTTTGCATAATCTGAATATTCTGTTTTAAATTTTTACCAAAACCAATACCAGGATCAAACCACACTCTATAAGGCGGTATCTTGGATTTTTCTAATTTTTTAATTGTTTTTTTAAATATTTTTTTAATATCTTTAACAACATCATCATAAGAATTTACCATAGATTGCATATGTTTAGGTGGTGCTGGTGTATGCATTAAAATTAGTCCTGTTTTAAATTTTTTTGTTAAATCAAAGAGGTCCTGTGAACCACCAAATATATCATTAATTATATGTGCACCATTATTTAATGCATATTCTTGAGTTTCGATTTTATATGAGTCAATTGATATAATGAATTTGTTTTTTGGTAATTTTTTTAAAATTGGATCTAATCTTTTAATTTCTTCTTTATAACTTAAAGGGTCGGACCCTGGTTTAGTACTTTCTGCACCTATATCTATTATTTGTGCCCCATTTTTGAGCATATAGTTAATATTCTTAAGGGCATCTTTTTGTTTAAAACTTTTACCCCCATCACTAAAAGAATCTGGTGTTACGTTGCATATACCCATAACAATTGGAGCGTCTATTTTAAAATTATTTTTACCTAAAATCATTTTATTAGAAGCTTAGAATATTTTTTAGATAAAAATTTATATATCTTCATAGAGGACCTATACCAATTTAATTTTTTAATGGAAGAAATACTAACTACGCCCTTTCCGGAGCCAACTAAAAGTAATTCAGTAAATTCATCTAGTTTTTTTACATTAATATCTTTTTTTTGAACTTTGAAAGGCAATTTATTTATTAGATAATCAAGTGTGACCCCATAATAATAAGATTTTCTTGGAATAAATAATTTATTATCTTTTACACATATTATGTTCGTAGTTGAGCCTTCAAGAATTTTGTTTTTGTTATAAAAAATAATTTCTTCTTTTTTTAGATTAATCTTTTTTTGCAATGAAATTATTTTCTTATACTGTAAATTTTTAAATGAAGGTAAAACTCTTTGGTATCTATAGATTTGAGCTTTAAATAATTTGTCTTCTTTATTTCTTTTACGTAAGGAAATAGATAAAATTTTTTTAGTAATTGCTACTCTTAGTAAATGATCATAATTTTTTATTTTAGAATTGTTGTTAATAAAATTTAATAAAAATTCTTTAGATAATTTATAATTTATACTTAACCGACTAGAATCTCTGTTAAGTTTTTTTATATGTTCTTCAGCTAAAATTAATTTTGGTTTGTTTCCTACTAGTCTTATAGTTGTAAATATACCTTTATATCCCCAAAGAGAGTTAAAATTAATTATTTTTAAATCTTTAACGCGAAATGATTTTTTTAATAAGATTTTTTCCATTTGGCGTTAAAAAAGAATCTGGGTGAAATTGAAATCCATAGACTTGATTAATATCATCTTCAACAGCCATTGCTACATTTGTTTTTTTACAACGCATCGTAATATGCATGGATTTAGAAATAAATGGTTCTGCCATTTTTAGTGAGTGATATCTGCCAGCAAGGAATTCTGAATTATTTTTAAAGATTGATTTGTGATTTATTATTTTTATGTAACTTTGATAACCATGCAAAATGTTCTTTTGTTGAGTTATTTTTGCTCCTTCTGAATAAACAATTTGTTGAAAGCCAAGACAAATGCCAAGAATTTTTTTCTTTCCTTTATATTTCTTGTAAATCTTGGTTGTTTTAGGGTAATCTTTAGGCTCCCCAGGTCCAGGCGATAGTACTATTGTTGATGATTTTTCAAGTTTAACTGTATTAATATCATAATAATTAGAAACAAATGTAGGCTCTATACTATCGAGCAAGTGAGCTAAATTATAAGTAAATGAATCCTCGTGGTCTATAAGATAAATCATTAATGAAATAACTCTAAAAGGGATTTTGCTTTAATATAGTTTTCATTATATTCTTTTTTAGCAGTACTCCCTAAAATAACTCCGCTGGCTACAGACAAATTAATGTTATTTTTAAAATTGAGTAGCGTTCTTATCATTATATTAAAACGCATATCTCCATTTGAATGAATTACTCCAAAACTTCCAGTATAAATATTTCTATCATTTTTTTCTTTATTATTTAACAATTGTATTGTGCTAATCTTTGGGCATCCAATAACTGATCCTCCTGGCATTAACGATGAAATTATTTCGTGATTAGTTATATTTTTTTTTATTAATCCTTTTATAGTTGAAACATAATGAAATAGATCTCTGTATTCTTCAACTCTTTTTAGCTTTTCTATTTTCACAGACCCAGTTTTACAAATTTTTGAGAGATCATTTCTCTCCATATCAACAATCATATTGTGTTCTTTGGTTTCTTTTTCATTTTTTCTGAAAAAAGATAGCGCTTTATTTTTATTTAAATTTTTTGTTTTTCTTAATGTGCCGGCTATTGGCTTTGTTTTTATTAAATTTTTCTTTTTTAAAATAAGCGTTTCAGGTGAACAACTAATAATGCTATAATTTTTATCTCTGATTAAGAAACTTTCTGGGGACTCATTCATTTTCATCAATTTCCAAAAAAGCTCAACTGCATTAACTTTTCCTTTTTTAGAGTAAGTTTGAGCAATTTTAATTTGGTAAGTTTTACCTTGTTTAATGTTTTTAGAAAAA
>CABYIF010000007.1 GCA_902518985.1 uncultured Alphaproteobacteria bacterium
GTATAAACTCTTGGCAATGGACACCATTCATGATGATACTTCTGCTTGCTGGATTAATGACAGTACCTAACGAACAGTATGAAGCAGCAAAAATAGATGGTGCAAATTGGTATCATGTAATGACAAAAATAGAAATACCATCCATTTTGAGCTTTGTTTTACTCGGAGTAGTTTTAAGATTGATTGAATGCATTCGTTTATTTGACATTATTTATGTTACTACCCGTGGTGGACCAGGAATAGCCACAGAAGTAATGGCATATTTTACGTATAGAACTGAATTTAGAAGTTTTCAAATAGGTACAGGTTCTGCATCTGCAGTAATTATTCTAATCATTAGTTTAATTGTTACAACAATTGCGGTCACACTTTTACGAAGGGTAGAAAAAAATGCAGATTTCAGCTAGTAAAAAAATTATTTTATTAATTATTGCTTTTTCACTTACCTTTATTTTTTTAGCTCCTAATCTTTGGATGTTATTTGGTGCTTTTAAGAATCAAAATGCAATGTTTGCATTACCGCCAGTATGGATACCTGATTTCACTTATATAAAAAACTTTACTATTATGTTATCGCAGAGTTATTCATACTTAATTAATTCAATTATAGTAACCATAGGATCAACTATTGTTACTCTTGTTTTTTCTCTACCTACAGCATTTGGTCTCACTTTTTTTAAATTTAGAGGCAGTAACTTTCTTGCTGATTGGATTTTAAGTACAAGAATGTTACCTCCAGTTGCAGCTGCAGTACCATTGTTTATTTTATTTAAATATTTAAATTTATTAGATTCCTTATTTGCTTTAGTCATAGTGTATACAGCATTTAACATCCCTTTTGCTGTATGGGTTTCAGCATCTTTTTTTAAAAGAATTCCCTATGATCTTATAGAAGCTTCTAGAATAGAGGGAGCTTCATGGTTTCAAATATTTTTAAAAATTGCTGTCCCCTTATCAAAAGGAGGTATAGCCACTGTAGCAATATTTGTATTTATATTTAGTTGGAATGAATTACTAATTGCACTATTTTTTACAGTATCAGAATCTCGAACATTCCCTATTTTTATTTCGGCTCAAGTAAGTCAAGCACAGATCATATGGGGAAATGTAGCAGCAGCTACAGTAATTCAAAGTATTCCTCCAATATTATTAACAATATTTTTACAGAAAAATATAGTCTCAGGACTGACCTTAGGCGCAGTAAAAAATTAAAGTGTTAAAATCAAAAAATAAATTAAAAGATTACACTAATAGAATTGCATGGATGTACTGGAAACAAAAAATATCACAAAAAGATATAGCAAAAAAATTTAAGATTAATACAGTTCAAGTTCATAGAATTTTAAATGAAGCTGAAAAAAATGGATCAGTTAAAGTATTTGTTGAAGGATCATTTGATGTTTGTTCACGGTATGAAGAGGAAATTAAAAAAAAGTATAATCTGAAACATATAGAAGTAGTTCCAAGTGAAAGTTTGCATGGTCAACAAACAACTGCTAATACATTAGACCCCGATCCATTATCTATAGCTTATGCTGGTGCCAATACTATTCTAAATAAAATAGATAAAGAAAAATGTAGAAACTTTGGATGGTCTACAGGTTCCACAAATACAAGAATTGCAAATATACTTCCACAAATTAATGAGAAGGTTAGTTTTGTTGATACAACGGGATCTTTAAGAAATGATTTGTCTTTTAATCCACTTTTGGGATTAAATACACTTTCTAGGAAAACCAATGGAAAATGTTATCACCTGGGTGCACCTTATATTTTTCCTACTTTAAAAGAAAAAAATAAATTTTTTAATTTAAAGTTTGTAAAAGATATTCTTAAAAAAGAAGAAGAATGTCAATATATCATTTTGGGGATTGGTTCTATGAAAGGTGGCACTAGTTTATACAACAGAGTTAAAAATCATCCTTATTTAATTGATAAGAAGTTTTTTAATCAGATAAAAAAAGACGGTGCACTTGCAGAGTCTAGTGGAAATTTCTTTGATAAAAATGGGAAACACTTTTTTTATGATGAAATTGTTAGAAAGAATTTTGACTTAATTAAGAAGAAAAAAACCATAGCTATAGCAGGTGGTACTGATAAAGCTTTTGCAATTAAATCAGTTTTATTAAATGGATGCTTATATGGTTTAATAACTGATGAAGAAGCCGCTAAAATTATTTTAAGTTAAAATGATTTTAGATAAATTTAAAATTCCAAATAAGATTGCAATTGTTACGGGTGCTATGGGTGGAATGGGATTTGCCATTGCTGATGCCTTAGGAGAAGCTGGAGCAAAACTAATTCTTACGGATATGAAAGAAGATAAAAGCTTCTTGGATAAATTTAAAACTAAAAACTATACCTTTGAATTTATCAAAGGAAATATTACAAATCCTGATTTTCCAGAAGAATTAATAAATTTTGCTATAGGTAAATATAAATCATTAGATATTCTTGTTAATTGTGCAGGGATAGCAGCATCAATAGAAATGGAAAACTATGATGATGAGTCATTAACAAAAATGTTTGATGTGAATTTTAAATCAGTTTTTCGTTTATGTAGACAAAGTATTATAAAAATGAAAAATAAAAAAGAAGGTTGTATTTTAAATATTGGCTCTATGTCAGGTATTGTTTCAAATTTTCCGCAGCCACAAGTTGCCTATAATGCCTCAAAATCAGCAGTTCATATGTTAACAAAAAGTTTAGCAAGTGACTATGCAGAGTCTAACATTAGAGTTAATGCCATTGCTCCTGGCTATATAAAAACCCCAATGAATAATTTGCCTAAAGAAAATGAACATTGGTTTGATAAATGGAATAATTACACTCCTATGGGAAGAATGGGAAAAGCAGATGAAGTTGCTACAGCAGCACTATTTTTATGTTCGCCAGCTTCAAGTTATGTAACTGGAGAGGTATTAGTCGTAGATGGTGGATATACATCAAGATGAACTTTTTAAATTTATAAAAATTTATTTTTAAAAAATAATATTTTTTTTCTTAATATATCTGGAAATTCGGGATATTGATTTGGAGTATTTCCCCATAAATCACTATTAAATATAAATTCTTCCATCATATCATCTTCCAAATATTTTTTAATCCAGTCCCAACTTGGCTCATAATAATTAAAATCTAAAGTTTTGTTATTTATTTTTTTCATAAAAATATACCAACTAGCTATAGACTCAATTGAATTTTCAGGATGAATATTTAATTCAAAACATTTATTGATTGTTGGAAGGATAAATATTGGAAATTTTCCAACACCATCCATAGCAATTCGTTCAAGCTTGTCACCAATATTTTCGTTTTTAAATCTATCAAAAATAATCATCATATATTCTTCCAAATTAAATGGAGCTATATTATCTAAAGCTGGAATAATCTCTTTACGTTCGAGTTCGAAAAAATATTGTTGTAATTCTTTATCTAAAATAGCTTGATCATAAGTTTTATGCCCTTTGAGTGCTCCAATATAACTTAAAGCAACATGGCCTCCATTTAAAATTCTTATTTTAGATTCTTCATATGGGAAAACATCATTAACAAATTGTACACCAACGTCTTCAAGCTTAGGTCTTTTGCCAATAAACTTGTCTTCAATAACCCATTGAATAAAAGGTTCAGCCATTACACTACAGTTTTCATCTATATGAAATTTTTTTTTAACTTCTCCTTTTAAATAATTTGGAGCTCTGGGTGTTATCCTATCAACCACACACGATGGAAAACTTACTTTTTGTTCAATCCATTCAAGTAATTCCAACTCATTTGATTGTTTGACATATTCTTTAAGACATTTTTCAAGCATTAAACCATTTTCTCTAATATTATCACAGCATAAGAGTGTTATTTCCTTATCAATTGATTGCATTCTTTTTTTTAAGGCTGATAGGAGAAAAGAAAAAATAATTGTATTTTCCTTTTGTGCAATATTATCTTTAACTATTTGTAAATTTAGATTCAAATCATTTTCTTCATTAATATAATAACCACTTTCAGTTACAGTCATTGTGACGATTTCAATATCTTTATCACACAATATTTTTTCAGCTTCATCTTTTTCCTCACTCCAATCAATTAATTTTTGAATAGAATGTATTTCAGTAAATTCAATTTCTCCATCACTAGAAGCAGTCTTCAAAACATATTTTCCATCTCTTTTTTTAAGAAAACTAAAATTTTCTCCTTCTTCTTTTCTAAGATTAATACCGCATATACCCCAATTTTTATCATCAGTTTCTTCTATATAATTATTAATATACAGAGCTTGATGTGCTCTATGAAAGTTACCAACACCAAGGTGCACTATGCCAATTTTACACTCTTCTCTTTTAAGAGACGGAATTTTTAATTCAATTGTCTTCATCAATTTTAATTTGAAGCTTAACATCTGAGGGTCTATGTTCTGCGGCTCTTTCAAATGCTTCAACACTTTCTTCAAATTTAAATGTGTGAGTAATCATTGGTTTCACATCTATTTTACCACTTCCAAGTAACCTTATTGATGGTTCATACTGATGAGAATACCTATGCACAGTTTGATATTCTAATCCTTTAGCAAATAAAATTGCCCAATTCATTGGAACAGGTTCAGCATTGTTACCAATCAACACAACGTGTGCTCCTGGAGAACAACAAGAAAATATAGCTTCATACGCTTTGACAGCACCACTACATTCAAAAAAACGATCAACACCCCATCCATTCGTATCATTCATTATTTTTTCTGATAAATTTTCTTTTGATAGATCAACCGGTATTAAATCAGGATAGTGTTCACACATCTTTAACTTCTCAGACAATATGTCTGCGATATAAACTTTTGAACACCCCCCAGCTAGAGCAGCCAAGCCAGTTACAAGTCCAATTGGCCCACAACCCATTACTAATCCTATCTGGCCGGGTTTTATTTTCGCTTTGGTAACACCTTGCATACCAACTGCTAATGGTTCAACCATTGCACCTTCTGCATAGGATAAATTATCAGGAATTTTAAAAACCATATCACCAGGAAAGACTACTTCTGGTGCTAGACAACCGTGAATAGGCGGGGTAGCCCAAAATTTTACTTTTTGATCATAATTGTAAATCCCTAATTTATATTCTTTTGATTTTTTACTAACTACTTGAGGCTCAATACAAACTCTATCACCTTCTTTTAAAATTTTTTCATTTTTTCCTACTGCAATAACTGTACCAGATCCTTCATGACCTAAAACCATTGGCGCATCAACATTCCATTGTCCAATTTTACCATGTTCATAATAATGTATATCTGATCCACAGATTCCAACAGTGTGCATTTTTATTTTAACATCATCTGGACCTACTTCTGTAGGAAGATCAATATCACGTAAGTTTAATTCAAGTTGTTTTTCTAATACTAACGCTTTCATTTTTTATCCTTTCCAAATAACATAAATTATCCATAAAATGCCAATCCCAATTGAGATGTTTATAGATGCAAATTGCTCAACAAAGCGCATCCAAATGAGTTGTAGAGCTACAAAACTGATTACTCCAATAAACAATCTATCAAACCAATTTGTTTTTATTGGAAGAAAGCCTCTAGAATTTTTTTTCATATTATCCCTTAACTGCTCCAAATGTTAATCCTGAAACAATATATTTCTGGACAAGCGCCAGAAAAATAAGAGCAGGTAACATTGAAACAACTGCTACTGCAGCCATTGTTCCCCACTCAGTGCCAGTAGTTGTTACAAACTCTGAAAGTCCAGTAGGAATAGTTCTTGCATAAACACTAGTAAGTGTAGCTGCTAAAAGATATTCATTCCAAGCAAATAAAAAACTTAGCAAAGCAGTTACTGCAATGCCAGGAGCAGCTAATGGAACAATTAATTTAGATATAATTGTAAATAAATTTGCTCCATCAACAATCATAGCTTCATCTAAGTCTTTTGGGATACCATCAAATATACCTTTTAATAACCAGATAGCAAAAGGCAGATTAAATACACAATATAAAAGTATTAATCCAATTTTTGTATCAAATAAATTACTATCTCCATATTTAAATACAAGTGTAAATAGAAGAAATAGGGGTAACATAAAAGCTGCAGGTGGAGCCATTCTATTAGTCATAGTCCAAAAGAAAATTGTTTCTGCTGCAGCAATCTTGTATCTTGATAATGCATAAGTTGCCATAATGGCGAGCACAGTTACAAGCAAAGCATTTGATGTTGCAATAATTATTGAGTTCATTAGATAATCACCAAATACTCCATCAACAAAAGGTCTTGTATAATTTTTCCAATGAATTTTTTCTAAAAAAGTAGGATAAAGATTTGGTTTTCCATATAATTGAACGGGTGTCCTTGTAGATACTAATATCATCCAATAAATTGGAAACAGTGTTATAATTGTGAACAAGCTCCATATTACAACAGAGAAAGTTTTATAAAGTACTTTATTCATCTTCATTTGCTTTACCTCTTGAAACCATTACTGAATATAAGATCCAACAAATAACTATAGTTATATATAAATACAATACAGACATTGCAGAACCATACCCATAAGTTCTTTTTTCAAATACTTCTTTCCAAATATGTATTCCTGTAAAACGAGTTGAATAACCAGGACCTCCCGCAGTTAACATCCAAACCTCGTCAACAATCTTAAGTGAATCCATCATTCTTATAAAAATAACAACTATTAAAACTGGTACTAACATTGGAATAGTAATGTAAATAAAAATTTGAAAATTATTAGCTCCATCAATTTTTGCTGACTCATAAGGATCTTGTGGTAGGGCACTTAAACCTGCCAACAAGGTTAAAGTAACAAAAGGAGTCCAATGCCAGACATCCATTACAACAATTGTCCAAAAAGCCTGAGCCTCTGAACTCATATAATTTAACTTAAATCCAAATAATTCTTTTGCTAGAAAAGGGATTGGTCCTAAGCCTTGAACCAAAAAAAGTTTAAATATAGCACCAACTACTATAGGTGCGATTACTAAAGGAAGTGTATGCACACTTCTAAAAAAAGCTTTTAAAGGAAAAGAACTTAGTAAAGATAACGCCAGTAAAAAACCAAGGGTGAGTTCTAAAGCCAAAGTTACAATTGCGAATCTAATTGATCTCCAAACAGAATCTATAAAAAATTTATCAAAAACTAATTCTCTATAATTATAGCCAAAGTTAATAAATTCCATTTCCTTATTTTTACCAAGGGGCATCCAATTAAAAAAACCAACATAAAGAACGTAAAGAAATGGAAGTAACCCAACAATAATTAATATAACAATTGTAGGAGATAATAATAACCAAGCTGTTTTTGATGAATTCATAATTATTATTTAAAGGAAGGCATACATGATGCCTTCCTAAAAAATTAAAATATTAGTTTTGATATCCTAAGTCTTTCATAACTTTATCAAGAGCTTCACAAGCTCCATCTAATGCATCTGAAGGAGACATTTCACCTGCTAATGCAGCATATGTGAAAGGATCGATCGCAGCTCTACCAGCAGCGTGGAAAGGGTACATTGGTGCACCAGCATATAAATAGCCAGTGTTTTGCATCAATGTGAAATATCCATCAGCAATCTGATCCATAGCAGCAACTTTTGGATCATCATAAGTAGAGTAGTGTGTAATACGTGCACCAGCTACAGCCCAATCTGCTTGAACTTCACTCTGTGCTATATATTGTAACCACAACAAAGTTGCTTCTTTGTTTTTAGATGAATGCGGAATACCGTATGCACCTCCATCAAAGTAACCGATATAACCTTCACCGGCAGCAGCTTGTGTCATAACTCCTGGAGCGGTTGGCGGTTGCATAACACCAACATTACCAACAACTACTGATTTTTCTTCATTAGAAGCAATCCATGCAGCATTCTCTCCGTAAACCCAACCTTGTGCAGCTCTTCCTGCAGCAAATGTTGAAGCTACTTCACTCCATGTACTTTGTAGTGATTCTGGTGGTGCAAATTCTAGCATTGAAGTCCAGAAAGTTAGAGCAGCTTTTGCTCTAGCACCATTTAATGATCCACCACCTTCTACGCAAGAATGGAAATCATCAGTTACACCCCAGTTATATAAACCAAAAGATGGTCCAATTGATTCTAGGAATTCATAAGTTGAAGCTGGGTGTCCAGTGTGACCTTGAACAGTTGTACCCCAACATTCCATACCTTTTTCTGCACAGTATCCTGTGAAGAATTCAGCATTATCTCTCCATTGTGCAAAAGAAGTAGCAGGAGCAAGAGGGTAACCATATTTTTTTTGGAAACCTGATTTAGCATCAGCCGCTCCAAATAGGTCTTTCCTATATAAGTATACTTTTACAAATGCTTCCATTGGCATACCAAAAACATCACCGCTTCCATCTTTAAAATAATCAATGAAAGTAGTGAAATCATCCATATTAACCATTGGAGCTACAAGTTCCGGCTGATCTTTTAGTGATTGAGTAATGTTTACTAAAAAATCTCTGTCTAAGTAAGAATAAACTATATCTTGTTCAATATATACAAAGTCATAAATACCAGAATTTGCTTCCATATCTTTAATTGCTTTGTCATACATTTGATCCCAAGATGTATTTTCTAATTGTACTTTGATGCCTGTTAGTTTCTCAAAATCTTTAGCTAATACTTCTCCAGCAAATTGGCCAGGAGGTGTATTTTCGGCAACTCCTTGAATTACAGTACCTGCATAAGGAGCTCCAGCTTTTTTCCACCATTCAGCGTGACCGTCAGCCATTGCTGAGAATGAAAAAGTTGAAACTAGAAGGGCAATTAATAATTTTTTCATATTTCCTCCTATTATGAATAGTTAAAAACCTATGTTTTAAACAAATTTACATTATTCAGATTAACTTTTAATTCAACTACTTTTTAAATCTTTTTTTGTCATTAAATTGTTGTTTTTTTTGTTAATTTTAGAGATATTATTTATAATAAATCAATATTGGGGGAATCATGATTTTAGAACGATTCAAAGTTACTAATAAGGTTGCAATTGTCACAGGGGGTACTAGAGGAATTGGTTTGGCTATAGCGCATGCTCTGGGTGAAGCTGGAGCAAAACTCGTTGTTACAAGCAGAACAGATAAATTTGGTGGATTAAAAAGTTTAAAAGAGGCCGGCTATGATGTATCTTTTTTAGAAAGTGATATGCACGATAAGTCTGTTCCTCAACAAATAATAGATTTTACTTTAGAAAAACATGGGAGGATTGATATTCTCGTAAATAATGCTGGTGTTGCTCAACATGGTGAGATGGAAGAATATAATGATCAACTATTAGATAATATCATGAATATAAATGTTGATTCAGTTTTTCGCATGTGTAGGTCAGTAATAACACCAATGAAAAAACAAGGGGAAGGCGTAATACTTAATATTGGTTCAATATCTGGTTTAGTTTCAAATATACCTCAGCCTCAAGTTGCATATAATGCTTCGAAAGCGGCAGTTCACATGATGACAAAAAGTTTAGCTAGTGATTTTGCTGATCAGAATATTAGAGTTAATGCATTAGCTCCTGGATATTTTAGAACTGAAATGACTAATCTTCCAAAGGAACATGAACACTGGTATCCTACATGGGATAAGCTTACTCCATTGAACAGAATGGCTGAGACAGAAGAAATTGGAGCTGCAGCTTTGTTCCTTTGTAGTCCTGCTTCAAGTTATGTCACAGGCGAAGTTTTAGTTATTGATGGCGGCTATACAACTAGATAAATTGTGGCAGAAATATCAGAATATATAGTTGTAGGTGGAGGTGCTTCAGGATGCGCAGTAACATCACAACTATTAAAAAAAAATAAGAAAGTAACATTATTTGAAGCAGGTCATAATAATAAAAATTTTTTAATTGATTGGCCCGCTGGTTTTTTTAAATTTATAAATAAATCTAAATTTGCTACATACCATAAAACAAAACCCCAAAAGCATTTATTTGATAGAGAAAATATCGTTCCCCAAGGAAATGTATTAGGAGGTGGAACTTCTATAAATGCTCAAGTTTATATGAGAGGTAGAGCAGAAGATTATGATGAGTGGAATGATATTCTAAGTATTAATAATAATAAAGCAGATTGGGATTGGGAGACCTTATTACCTTATTTTAGAAATATGGAAACTAATGGTACATTTAATAATAAGCACCATAGTCAAGAAGGTCCACTTAAAGTATCTCATTGTAAATACATAAATGAATTAACTCATGATTTTGTTAATTCTGTAGCATCACTTGGTTTGGAAATTGTTGATGATTTTAATGGTGACAATCCTCAAAATGGTGTTGGTTATTATCAATTTATGAATAGCAATGGTCAAAGAAGTTCAGCAGCTAATGCTTACATCGACCCTGAAAGAAATAATCCAAATTTAAAGCTAAAACTTAATTCAGGTGTGAAAAAATTAATAATTGAAAATAACAAAGTAATAGGCGTAGAATATATTGATCGTACTGGAGAGCATAAAAACTATTTTGCAGAAAAAGAGGTTATTTTAGCGCCAGGATCATTCATCACTCCCAAGCTTTTAATGTTATCAGGGATAGGTGATGAAAAAGAACTTTCGGAACATAATATAAAGTGTGTGCATCATCTTCCTGGAGTAGGAAAAAACTTGATGGATCATCCTGAGTGTCCTCTTATAGCAAGAGCAAATGGGAAATATGGTTATTATAAACAGGGTGAGGGTTGGCGAATGATTAAAAATGGAATTGAATTTTTAATCCGAGGCACAGGACTTGTAAACTCTGTCGGAGTTGAAGCTGGAGCATTTGTAAATCCATTAAATCGAAATGACTTATCTTACATACAGGCATTTTTTGTACCAAGCATTTATATGAATGCTGACACCATTGGTGTTATTGAACCTGATTACGGAATGTCTATTACAACTGTAATGACAAAACCTAAGTCGAGAGGTTATGTAAAACTTAGATCTTCTAACTATGAAGATCCACCTGAAATAAGTCTAAATTTATTAAAACATGAAGATGATTTAAAAATGATGGTAGCTGGTCAAAAATTTTTCATGGAGTCACTTAAACAAGGACCTTTATCAAATAAAGTAAAAGAAATAATATTACCCAATCAAAAAGATTTAGATGATAAAAAAATTGAAGAACATTGTAAAAGATTTGTGAGAACAAACTATCATCCAGCTGGAACTGCAAAAATGGGAGCTGACAATGATCACATGGCAGTACTTAATTCTAAATTACAAGTAAGAGGTCTAGATAATCTAAGAGTGTGTGATATGTCAGCAATGCCAATAATTAATTCTGGTAATACATCAGCTCCTGCAATGATGCTGGGATTAAGATGCGGTGATTTTTTAAATGATAATAATATTAATTAATTAGCTTTTTCTTTTTTATAGTTTTTAACCATATAGAATAGATTGTATTGTAATTTATACCTTTTATTTTATTAATTTTAACCAAATTAATATTACTTTTCTTTTTAATATTAAATAACAAACTTGCACCCAAACTAGTTCCTATTTCTTTTTTATTTTTAAAAACATTTTGTTTATTTCTTAAAGTTGCAATAAGTCTCATTATATAATTATTTTTGGTTACAGGTCCATCTAACACTATATCAGATGAAGACTGCATATAATCAAGACAGAAATTTAATGTAAAAGCCATATAAATACAGATTAAAGAATATCTTTGATTATTTGTTAATTTAATTTTTTTTATTTTCTTATTAAGTTTAAATGGACCAGCTTTTGCAAAGCTAGGATAAATTAAATTATGAATTAAATCCTTTTCATTAATTTTTGCTGCTGATTTATTATTTATTTTTAATAATTTACATAATATATCATGTTCTCTACCACCCATAAATCGCATTGTTGGTACATGATTGCCAAAAACATCAATATTACATAACATATCTAATTTAGGATTTAATTTTTTTAAATTAGTTTGTTGATTAAAGATTATGTACCAAGTTCCACTTGAAACTAAGGTAAAATTTTTAAGTTTAGAATTTTTAAAATACAAATATGAGGCATTGCTGTCATGTATGCCATTTAAAACACTGATTTTGCTATCATTAATTTTGAAATAACCAATACTTTTCCATGCTTCATTTAGTTTGGGAAACTTATCTGAAATATTTAATTTTTTAACAAGTGAAGAATATTTGTTTTTATTGAAATCCCATAAAAAACTATGACAACCAATATAAGATATTTCACTTGAGTAATTTCCAGAAAGTTTCCAAGATATATATTGAGGATAAGACAGAATATATTTAGTTTTTTTAATAACTTCAGGAAAAGTTCTACTAAGATAATAAATTTGTTGGCCAACGTTTAATCCAACTTCTAAATGAGGAGTCAAAGATGTTTTGAAACTCGGTGTTATTTTTTTAAAGTCATTTGCAAATTTATCATACTGGTATTCGTAATCAGTACTTGCAATAATTTCTTCATTATTATGATCTATCAATGCAACTGTTGCACCATGAGCTGTACAAACAAATTGAGAAAAATTGTATTTTAATGATAATTTATTTAAGTTTTTTATTAGCCAGTCAATAATTTTTATAGAGTCTAGGTATGTAATTTTATTTTTAAATTTCTTTAGTTTCTGCTTTGTTTTAAGCTCTTTAATTACTTTACCTTGTTGGTTTATTAAAACAAGTTTTACATTTGTTTTACCAATATCTAATATTACATTTATTTTTTTAATCATCTAGTGAAAGATGTGATGTTTCCTCCATCAATATTAATTATATTACCAGTTGATTTTTTGGATTTAGAACTTGCAAAAAAGTATATTCCCTCAGCAATATCTTCAGGTAAAACACTTACTTTTAATAAACTTCTATTCTTGTAAAATTCTTCAACTTTATTTATTGAAATTTTATTCCCAGCGGCACGTTGTTTCTTCCAATCACTGCTCCAAATCCTAGAGTTTTGTATTACTGCGTCAGGATTAATTATATTTGATCTAATTTTATATTCGGCACCTTCAAGTGCTATGGATCTTGAAAGATGAAGCAATGAACTTTTAGCTACACTGTATGCAGATGCTCCTTTGGAAGCACTTAAGCTATTTTTACTTGATATGAAAATTATAGAGCCACCCATATTTTGTTTCATCATTTGAGCATAAACTTCACGGCTAATTAAAAAACAACCTTTAGATAAAACAGCCATATTTTTATCCCACAATTTAGATGATGTATTCTCAAACGGAGCTGCTGATGCAAATCCTGCATTTGCAACCAAAATATCAATTCCACCGAAAGAATTTATACTTTCATCAACTGCTTTTTTAACTTCAATTTCATTAGTTACATCCATTACTATTGATTGAACAGCATCTCTTCCAAATTTATTTTGAAAGTTATCTTTAGTTTTTTCCAGTGCTTTTTTATCAATATCAGTTAAGATAACACAACAACCTTCTTGTAAAAATTTTGTTGCTGTAGCAGATCCTATACCTCCGGCTGCACCAGTAATAAGTGCTACTTTCCCAGCTAATTCTTTTTCCGGTGGCATTCTTTTTAACTTTGCTTCCTCAAGTTCCCAATACTCTATCCTAAATGCTTCTTTTTCTGTTAAACCAGTATATTTACTTATTCCTTCTGCACCCTTCATAACATTAATTGCGTTACAAAAAAATTCACTTGAAATTCTAGCTGTCGATTTATTCTTAGCAAATGACATCATGCCATATTCGGGTATTAGAACAATAACAGGATAGGGATCTCTTAAATTAGGTGAATTTTTATTTTTATTTCTTTTATAATATTTTCCATAATCATCTTTGTATTTATTAAGATATCTTTCAATAATTTTATTTAGATCCTTTTCATTTTTCATCAGGTTAGTTAATGATGGAAGAACTAATGGTAATCTTTTAGTTCTCAAAAAATGATCAGGGCAAGATGTTCCAATATTAGATATTTTTTTCATATTTAGTGAATTTACAAACTCTAATGTTACTTTTGATTTGTCTAAATGCAAAATTTTGTAATTTTCTTTAGATAATTTTCCTCTTATGATTGAAATTAATTTACTTTCAAATTCACTAATCTGTTTTGTTTTATAAATTGGCTTACCAAATGAATATTTTTTAATTGAATTATTTAAATAAATTTGTGCTTTTCTAATTATATCAATTGAATTTTTATAGCATAATTCACTTGTATCAGCCCATGTGAATAGACCATGGTGACCTAAAACAATTCCAATTATATCTTTATTTTTTTTTATTAAGTTTTCCATTTTAAGACCAAGATCAAATCCTGGACGTTGCCAGTTTAACCAGCCCAATTTATTTTCATAAACTTTGTTTACAATATCTCTTCCATTTTTCATTGTTGCTAATGCAATTATTGAGTCGGGATGTGTATGATCAACTTCTGGAAATGGAACATAAGCATGAAGAGGTGTATCTATACTAGCTGCTCTTGGGTTATTATTAAAAGTACACATAGGATAATAAGTAACCATTTCATCTTCAAAATTAAAGCCTCTATAAACGTTCTTTAAATTATTTAACTTTTCCATATAAAGGCTTGCAAATCCATTTTCTTTAATTGATCCAAGGTCTCCACCAGAGCCCTTTACATAAAGTATATTTTGATTTGATTTATTTATAGGATCTTTAAGGTTGATTTTAGAAGAGGTATTTCCACCACCGAAATTAGTTATTTTTAAATCTCTACCTAATAAATTTGATCTGATAATTAATTGTTGAAGTTTGCTATATCTATTAAATTTTTTATTCCAATTATTTTTTATAGGTACTTGATATCTATTATTCATAAATTTTGTTGTTAAACAACGATTTATATTCAATTAGTTAAGATTGCAAAGTTAATTATATTTTTTCCTTGATTAATTCAAGTTAATCATTTTTATTACATTTATCATTTAATAGGAGGAATATAATGAAAAAATTATTGTTAGTTTTATCTTCATTTCTGTTAATTTCTTTTAATGCATACGCAGACGATATGCGTATTGCACTTGTCGTAAAAGGCCTTGGTATTGGTTTCTTTGAAGCTGCTGCTGAAGGTGGAGAAGAAGCTGCTAAAGAAATTGGAGGTATTGAAGTAATTTATACTGGACCAGCAACAACTACTGCTGAGGCTCAAATTGAAGTAATAAATTCTTTAATTGCTCAAAAAGTTGATGCAATTGCTATTTCTGCAAACGATAGAGATGCGCTTGTGCCAATAGGGAAAAAAGCAATGCAAAGAGGAATTACTGTAATTTCTTGGGACTCTGGAATTGG
The DNA here is from genome assembly GCA_902518985.1 of uncultured Alphaproteobacteria bacterium. Taxonomy (GTDB): domain Bacteria; phylum Pseudomonadota; class Alphaproteobacteria; order HIMB59; genus CACPNW01. Next base: position 15,264 of record CABYIF010000007.1, read on the forward strand.
CGAAGATGGAAGAGTAATGAATCTAGATCCATCTAACACTGCGTTAATTGGTTCTTCTAACATCAAATGGATGAAAAATTCTATGGGTGATGAAGGTGAATTCGCTATTTTAAGTGCAACAAGTCAAGCAACAAATCAAAATGCTTGGATTGAAGAAATGAAAAAAGAATTTGCTAAGCCAGAATATTCAAAAATGAAATGGGTTGATACAGTTTATGGCGATGACTTATTCGATAAAAGTTATCAAGAAGCTCTAGGTCTATTCAAAAAACATCCAAACTTAAAAGGCATTATAGCTCCAACTTCAGTTGGTATTGTTGCTGCAGCAAAAGCTGTAGAAGACCAAGGTTTGGTGGGCAAAGTCTTTGTTACTGGTCTTGGACTACCAAGTGAAATGAAGGCACATGTTAAAAATGGCTCCGCGATTCAATTTGGAATTTGGAATCCTATTGATTTAGGATACTCAGCTGTTTACTTGTCACATCAAATAGCTAGTGGTGCATACAAAGGTCAAGAAGGCGAATGTATACCTACAGGTAGAATGGGTGAGATTTGCATAGGAGCAGGTAATTCTGCAGCTATGGCAGATCCATTTATATTTGATGCTTCAAATATCGATAAATTTGCAGAAATATTCTAAATAAATCTTATAAAACATATGACCATTAAATATGGTCATATGTTAACTTATGAAACTTGAGTTAAAAAATATTTCAAAATTCTTTCCAGGAATTAAAGCTCTTCAAAAAGTTAATTTTAAACTTAAGGAAAATAGTATTCATGCTCTTCTTGGAGAAAATGGAGCAGGAAAATCGACACTAGTTAAAATATTGTGTGGTGTCTATCAACCTGATGAAGGTCAAATATATTTAAATAATGTTGAACAAAAAATTACTAATCCAATAACCTCTTTATCTTTGGGCATATCAGCAATTCATCAAGAGTCTGTAATGTTTGATGAATTAAGTGTTACCGAAAATATTTTTATAGGAAATCATATTGTAAAATCAAATAGTTTAGTTGACTGGCAAAAAATGGAAAAAAAAACTAAAGAACTTCTTGGAAATTTAGAAGCTGATATTAAACCTAATGAAAAAATTAAAGATCTTAGTATTGCTCAAAGACACATAGTGCAAATATCAAGATCTTTAATCCATGATGCTGATATAGTTATTATGGATGAGCCAACCGCTTCACTTTCTCAAAAAGAAATAGATGAATTATACACAATAATTAGAAATTTAAAGAAACAGAACAAATCAATTATTTTTATATCTCACAAACTTGATGAGGTTATGGAAGTCTGCGATGAATTTACTGTATTAAGAGACGGAGAATTTATTAATGCTGATTTAATTGCCAATACTAATAAAGATAAATTAGTAACATATATGGTAGGTAGAGAGATAGATCAGATTTTTCCTAAAAAACAAGTTAAAATCGAAAATGAAATTTTTAATGTAAATAATTTATATAAAAAAACACAGTTTAAAAATATTAGTTTTAATTTAAGAAAAAAAGAAATTCTTGGATTTTATGGTCTCGTAGGTTCTGGAAGAACAGAAATAATGAAAACTATTTTTGGGATCAATAAATATGATGACGGCGAAGTTTTATTTAAAGGTAATAAATTGAAAATTAATAAACCTAATGATGCAATTCAAAATGGTATAGTATATCTCTCTGAAGAAAGACAAAATTTAGGAATGACAGGATTGATGTCAGTCAAAGACAATATTAACATGGCAATAATGGAAAAAAACTCTGATTATTTGATAATTAATCAATTACGTGAAATTAAAAATGCTGAAGAATTACAAGATAAACTAAATATTAAAGTATCTTATTGGAGTCAACTAGCCCAAAGTCTATCTGGAGGAAATCAACAAAAAACAGTTATAGCTAAATGGTTGTCTACTAAACCTGAAATACTAATATTAGATGAACCTACTAAAGGAATAGATGTTAAATCTAAATCAGCAGTTCATGAATTTATGGGTGAGCTAGTTGATACAGGCATGTCTATAATAATGATTTCATCTGAATTAACAGAAATACTTGGAATGTGTGACCGAGTAGTTGTGATGTATAAAGGGTTAATTAAAAATATATTAGATGTCTCAAATACATCTTCAGAAGAAATTGTTAAGTTAGCTAGTGGAGAATAAATGATAAAAAAAATCATAACTAGTCGGGACTTTATCTTATTTGGAATAATAATTTTTGGAGTGGTTGTTGTAGGTATAGCAAATCCTTTTTTTGTTCAACCGTCTAGTTTGTCAGATGTTTTAACTGATACATCAATATTAATTATTTTAGCTTTAAGTCAAATGATAGTTATTTTAATAAGAGCAATCGATTTATCTGTAGCTTCAAATTTAGCTTTATCAGGAATGCTAATATCTTTATTATCAACAGTTTACCCTGAACTACCTGTTATTTTTTTTATAATACTTTCTTGTTCAATTGGAACTTTCTTAGGAGTCCTTAATGGAGTATCTATTGCTATTCTTAAAGTTCCTTTCATAGTTACTACTCTTGGCACACTGAGCATTTATAGAGGTTTAATTTATTTTGTAAGTGACGGGAAACAAGTTTATTCGTCAGAGTTTTCAGAGGATTTTCTTGCTTTAATTCATTATAAATTTTTATCTTTATCCTTTTTATTTTGGATTGCAGTTGCTGTGTTTATATTAATGTATATTTTGTTAAATCATACAAAGTTTGGAAGAAATCTATATTCACTTGGAGGAAATCCAGATGCCGCAAAATACATTGGAATAAACGAAAACAAATATATTATATTAGCTTACTCTTTATCTGGTTTTTTCGCTGGCTTATGTGGTTATTTATGGGTAGCAAGATACTCAGTTGCATCAACTCAAATAGCAATAGGATTTGAATTGACTGTTATTTCTGCATGTGTTGTTGGAGGGATTAGTGTCATGGGTGGTGTCGGAACGGTTGTTGGTTGTACCTTAGGCGCCTTGTTAATAGGTTTTATCAGAAATGCATTACCTGCGGTTGACATATCTCAATTTTGGCAATTGGCTATTTCTGGAGCTATAATATTGATAGCTATAATTATCAATACTAAGACTGAACAAAGAAAAGAAAAAACAATAATGGTAGAATGATGAAAAATATAATTCCAGAAAATCCACCATTTAAATTAATAAATATTCTATACAAAAAAGAATTTATTCTTTTTATGGTTTTCATCACCATAATTATTATCAATTCAAATATTTCTCCTTATTTTTTAGATCTTTACAATCTTATTGATAGTACTTTCTTATTTAGTGAAAAGGCAATCATAGCCTTAAGTATGACCTTTGTGATTATCGCAAGGCAAATTGATTTATCAGTAGCTTCTATCATTGCTGTTTCATCATGTGTCTTGGGATATACGACAAGTGTTGGTTTCGATACTTATCTTGTTATTTCATTTACTTTAATTAGTGGAATATTATGTGGTGCTTTTAATGGATTTATAATAACGAGATTTGCAATTCCATCTATAATAGTCACAATAGGAACGATGTCATTATTTAGAGGTTTGGCTTACTCTTTTCTTGAAGACCAATATTATAACAAATTCCCAAAATTTGTAGTTTCATTAGGTAGTGATTATCTATTTGGCTATATTCCGTATGCTTTTTTAACTTTTATAATTTTATCAATAATTTTTGCATTCATTTTGCATAGAACAATTATTGGAAAAAGAATTTTTTCAATTGGTAATAACCCAGACTCAGCAGGATACACTGGAATAGATGTTGATAGATATACCTTTGTATTATTTACACTTAACGGTCTTTTCTCTGCTATTGCAGCAATATTTTTGTCTGGAAGACTGTCAAGTGTTCGACCAAACATAGCATTTGGTTGGGAACTTGAAATTATAACAATGGTTGTTTTAGGAGGAGTTTACATTTACGGTGGATCTGGCTCAATTCTTGGAGTAGTTATATCAATATTCATTTTAGGAATGCTCTCATTTGGTTTAGGATTACTGAATGTACCAGGGGTAGGTATAATAATTTTTACAGGTTTATTATTAATATTAAGTATTGGTTTTCCATCATTCATTAAATATTTTAGGAGTAAAAATGAGTGAAATAGGAAAAAAAATATGGATATTTCCTGATGCCTACTTACCAGCTACTGGTAATCCTTATAAAACTTCATTTGGTGGAGATCAATATAGTCACGAATCTCTTTGTATAGTAAATTATTCATTAACAAATGCAAATTTAGTAATTGATTTTCTTTATGAAGATGAAAAACCTATTGAAAATTATGAAACAATTATTGAAGCAAAAAAAAGTTTACATTTAAGATTAGATAATATTACAGTTAAAGGCATGAACTTACCCAGAGAAAAACCATATTCTATAGTTTTAAAAAGTGATACAAAAATAGTTGCTCAATTATCGCGATTAGATACAACTTCACAATATAATTCATTTATGACAGCAATGGGATGGGGGACTGATGTTTAAGGCAGTAAATTTAGAAATAATAAACGCTGAAAATGAAAAAATTAAAAACAATTTAAAATTTGATTATGAATATTTGCAAAAAAAATTAGAGAAGAAAAATATAAATATTAATGAAATTAAAGAAAAAATAAAAAATTTTCAAGTTGCATTACCAACTTGGGGTGTTGGAACTGGAGGAACAAGGTTTTCGCGCTTTCCAGGTATTGGTGAGCCACAAAATATTTATGAAAAAATTGAAGACTGTGCTGTTATAAATGATTTAGCAGGTATAACACAAAAAGTCTCACCTCACTTTCCTTGGGATAACGTAAATGATTTTAAAGAATTAAAAGAATTTGCTGATAATTTTGGAATAGGTTTTGATGTTGTTAATTCTAATACTTTCCAAGATAATTCTAGAGATAATTTATCATTTAAATATGGAAGTCTAACTAATTCTCAACAATCTATAAGAGAAAAAGCAATTCAAATAAATATAGAAGCTATTGAAAGTGGGAAAAAATTAGGATCAAAAGGATTAACAGTTTGGATTGGAGATGGTGGGAATTTTCCTGGCCAAATGAGTTTTTCAAATTCTTTAGATAGATATGTTGACTCTATGAAAAAAATTTATTCTTCATTACCTAAAGACTGGTTAGTATACTTAGAACACAAACCATATGAGCCAGCATTTTATTCAACTGTTATAAGTGATTGGGGTACAAGTTATATTTGTGCCCAAGAATTAGGTGATCAGGCAATGTGTTTAGTAGATCTAGGTCATCACTTACCAAACACAAATATTGAAATGATTGTATCTCGTTTAATTGACTCAAAAAAACTTGGTGGTTTCCACTTTAATGACAGTAAATTTGGTGATGACGATTTAGATAGTGGTTCAATAAATCCATATGAACTTTTTTTGATTTTCAATGAATTAACTATAGCATCAATTAAAGGAAAGATAAAAAATATAGCTTATATGATTGATCAATCTCACAATGTTACTGATCCAATTGAGAGTTTAATCTTGAGCGCAAATGAAATTGTATCAAATTATGCTAAATCACTATTAGTAAATTATGAGCAATTAGAGAGCTATCAAGACTCTAATGATCCAATTAAATGCATGCAAATATTAAAAGATGCTTTTAAAACAGATGTCAGTCCAATAATTGAGCAAGCAAGATTAGAAAATAATAATGCAATAGATCCCATATCTGTTTATAGATCTTTAAATTATAAAGAAAAAAAATCAAAAATAAGAAAATCTTCTCAAGGGAGTTCTTCTGGAATTGTATAAATATGAATTCTAAAAAGGTTATGCTTATAACTGGTGCTACATCAGGTATAGGCAAAGCTTTGGCAGATTTTTATTATAAGAAAAACTATAGATTGGTATTAACAGGAAGTTCACAAGAAAAAATTAACAAATTATCAAAAAAGTTTAAAAAAAATACACTTCTAGTGCAAGCAGATTTAACAAAATCTGAAGATATAAAAAAAATAGTAAACGAGACAATAAATAAATTTAAAAAAATAGATATACTAGTAGCTAATGCTGGTATGTATGAGCCTGATAAAATAATATCTGGAAATCCAGAAAGGTGGGAGAGGGTTATTAAAGTAAATGTGACAAGTGTTTTTAGATTAGTTAACCTAATATTACCTTATATGAAAAAAAACAACTTTGGAGATATTGCAATTACTAGTTCTATATCAGGTCATCAAGCAATTTACTGGGAACCTGTATATAGTGCCTCAAAACATGCCATTCAATCTTTTGCACATGGATTAAGGACTCAGGTATCTAAATATAATATAAGAATAATTTCTATTGCACCAGGTATGGTTATGACAGAATTATGGAATTTAGATCCAATTAAAAATAAAAAATACATAAATAATATGATTAGCAAAGGAAAGGCCTTAGATGTAAAAGATATTGTGGAAAGTTTTGAATTTGCTTTGTCGAGAAATAGAGGGGTAAATATAAGGGATCTTGTTATTCTCCCTACAAATCAAAATATTTAAAAAAATTATTCTTTTATAAGAAAAATGTTTGATTCAATTTTAATTTTATCTTTCAAAATCGTTGTATTGCTCCAATTACCTTCACCAATTTTAAAATCAGTTCTAGAAAATTCAAGTACGCCTATAATTTGAACAATATCACTAGTTAATCTTTTTATTTTTAAATTAGTTGTTACTATTTTACTAATACCTTTTATTGTTAGTTCAATATTTAGAGTTAAATTATCTTCATTTTTGTAGGAGAATTTTTTAGTATCCAAGACACCTAATGGATAATTAGATGAATTAAAAAATAATGGACCTAATAATAAATTTCTATATTTTTCATAATTGGTTTCAATACTATCTATTTTTACTGATAAAATAGCTTTATTATTTTCCTTGTTTTCTAAATCAATTTCAACAAAACCATTTATATTTTTAAATTCTCCAATTACATTACTTGCAAATAGTACTGGTAATTCAAAAGTTATATTTGAAATTTTTTTATCTATGACCCATTTTTCGTTAGCATGAACATTTGATATACATGCTAAAAATAAGATTGGTAATAAGTTAATTATTTTCTTCAATATATTTTCTCGCAAGAAAGTCGGCTTTTTCATTAAATTCATTATTTGCATGACCTTTTACCCAATTCCATTTTATTTCATGATAAATTATTTTTTCATCAAGTTTTTCCCATAAATCTCGGTTTTTTACTGGTTTTTTATTTGCAGTTTTCCAACCATTTTGTTTCCATTTATTGATCCAACTTTCAATACCATCTTTTAAGTACTTGCTATCTGTAAATATTTCAAATTTACTTTTTTCCTTAAAATATAAAACAGCATTTATCGCTGCAGTAAGTTCCATACGATTATTAGTTGTGTTTGTTTCACCTCCATTTAATAAAATTTGTTTATCTGGATTTGCAATAATAACAACCCCCCAACCGCCTATACCTGGGTTTCCTGAACATGCTCCATCAGTATAAACAGATATCATGTATTAATAATTTCATTATTTTGATGCCATTTAAGAATGTTAAAATATTCATAAGGGTCTTTTTTGATAACAATAGCATTTTTTGGATGAAAAATATAATCATGCATTCTAGTAACTAATATTCTAACTGCTGCAGCTCTTAATAGTGTATTAAGAACAGTAAGTTCTGAATTATTTAACTTTCTTTTAGAGTTGTATCCTTCAATAATTGCGTTGAAAAATTCATTTTTAAAAACATTGCCATTTTCTTTAAAACACCAATCATTGATAACAATACAAATATCATACAAAAAAAAGTGATGACAAGAAAAGTAAAAGTCAATTACTCCACTTATTTTTTTATCCTTAAAAAAGATATTATCTTTGAATAGATCTGCATGTATAATACCTGTTGGTATATTTTTTGGCCAAAATTCTTCTAAATAGCTTATTTCATTTTTTAAATTCTTAATTATTTTTGCAAACTTTTCATCATTACTGTCTTCACATTTTTTATATAGATCTTTCCATTCTTTTATACCTAAGCCGTTTTCTCTTTTTTGATTAAAATTTATTGTTAGGTTGTGCAAATTTCCAATCATTTTTCCAACTTCTATACAATCTGACTCGCTCGGAATATTAATTTTTAGTCCATCAATAAATGAAATAATTACTGCTTTTTTATTTTTTATTGTGTTAATGATTTTACCTGCTTTATTGCTTATAGGTTTTGGGCATTTAAAATTATTTAAATTTAAATATAATTTTAAATCCATAAAAAATGGTAAATCTTCTTTTCTTACTCTTTTTTCAAAAACTGTAAGTATGTAAGGTTTCCCACTACATATAATTTTGTAATTTGTATTTTCTATACCTTCAATTATTTCATGATAGTCTTCTAATTTGCCGACATTATAAAAATCAAGAAATTTCTCAATTTCGTTTTTATCTAATTTTGTAAAGACTGCCATTACTTAACTTCTAAGCTTATGAGGTACGTTAAAATATATATCCTCTTTTTGATAATGAGCTTCATTAATTTTAAGTTCAAAATTATTTTTTAACTTATCTAGTAATTTCTTAACTAGTATTTCAGGTGATGAGGCACTAGCAGTAATACCTATATTTTTTATATTTTCAAAAATATTTAAATTAAGAGAATCAACATCTTCAACTAAAATAGCTTTTTTAGAACCATAATTCTTTGCTACTTCTACAAGTCTTAATGAATTAGATGAATTGCTAGCACCAATAACTAAAAAGTAATCACAATTTGATGCAACCTTTTTTACTGCTTCTTGTCTGTTTGTAGTTGCATAACATATGTCATTTTTTTTTGGTTCAATAACATTGCTAAAATATTTTTTTATCTCATTAACAATATCTTTGGTGTCATCTACCGATAGTGTTGTTTGAGTTACATATGCTATTTCTTTATTAAAATCTAATGGTAAATTTTTAACATCTTCAACTTTTTCAATTAGGTGAATTTCACTATTTGTTTGACCCATAGTACCTATAACTTCTGGATGATTTCGATGTCCAATCAATATTACTGGCAATTTTCTTTTATCATAATTTTCTACTTCTTTATGTATTTTGCTTACAAGAGGGCATGTAGCATCAAAGTATATTAAATTAAGGTTTAGAGCTTCATCAGGGACAGATTTTGGAACTCCATGTGCAGAAAATATTACTGGTCTACTTCTATCTTGAATTTCATCGAGCTCCTCTACAAATACAGCTCCTTCAGATTTGAGATTTTCAACAACATATTTGTTATGAACTATTTCATGTCTTACATATACTGGCTCTCCATATTTCTTTAATGCTTCTTTTACCATTTCGATAGCTCTATCTACTCCGGCACAAAAACCCCTAGGACCAGCTAAATATACATTAAGTTTTTTACTCATTTTTTTTCAATATTGTAATTTATGATACTTTTATAGTAATACAATAATTGTGAAAAAACTTTTATTATTTTTTATAGTTATTTCTCTATTAGGATGTTCAGCTAAAAATGAGCAAAATAAGGAGATTCTAATGATTGATTGTCCTGAAGTATTTTTTTCTTCAGAAAACAATATTTACATTGATGGTTCCAGCAATGATACTGATCTAGAGGATATTGGATATAAAGCATCTATAAATAATTATAGATTCGAGAAAAGTTGTTTTACGAACCAAAAACGTAATAATTATAATTTAGATTTATTAATTATTGTGAAGCCGATAAACCCGAATGACCAAGATATTAGTTTACCACTGTTTGTATTATTTTATGACATAGAGGGGAAATTAATTGCTAGACAATACTATAGAATTGAAAATGATTTAGCTTTTGATAAAGACTCTTCAAAATATGAAATAACAGATATAACAGAGAGTCTAAATATTTACTTAGAAGCAAGTCAAAAGGTTGGTTATATTACTGTCGGATTTGTTAATGTTATAAACAACTAACTAATTTTTTAATACAATATTTAATTCGTTTACTGATTGTTTAATTAACTCAGATTTTTTTTCTTCAGAAAGATTGTTTTTAAGAATATTTGTAGTTGCATTAATTGTTGCTTCAGTAATATAATTTTTAATCGATGTATTAGTGTCTCTAACTAATTGATCAATTTTACTTTCTGCTAATAGTTTACGTTTTTCGATTTGTTCCGTTAATTTTATAGATGATAATTTTTTTAATTCAGATATTTTATTTTCAGCATCTATTTTTAAAGAATTTAATTCTTTTTCAACTTCATTTTCTCTAGCTTTTAATTCACTCAGTGTATTTTGAGCTTCGTTCTTAATATTTTCTGATTCATGAATTTTATTTTTAATTTCATTAATTTGACTATCTAAACTTGAAGTAAGAATTTTTTTTACAGGATTAAAAATAGCAATCACAAATAAGAGAAATGATACTGCTACCCAAAATTGAGGATCAGAAAACATTAATTTATTTTTCCTTTGAAAGATTGAATTGCTTGATTAACAACACTATCCGAGAGTTTTAAGTCAGAAATTTTAGATACAGTAATTTTAGTAATATTCGATATTTCTTCATTGATAGTCTTCATTTGAAGATCTCTATTTTTGATAATTTCTTTTTCAGAATTTGAAATTTTTACTTCTAACTCTTTTTCAAGTGAAGAGAGTTTTGTTGATGCTTCTTCTTGCAATGAAATAATTGTTTTTTTTATTTCTTCATCTGTCTCTTCTTTAGCATTACTTATTTGAAAGTTAATATTTTTTTCTATTTTTAATGCTTGTTCTTGAAGCTCTTTGGCAGTGGATAAGTTTTCATTTATTTTATTTTGACGTTTTTCCATCACTGTGGCAATTCTAGGAAGTGAGACTCTCCATAAAAAAATTAAAAGGAATGAAAAGAATACAAACAGCCAAAAGAGCTGTGAAATAAAGAACTCAGGATTTAATTGTGGCATTAATTATTAAATTAAAATTATCCAAATAAAATTACGAGTGCAATTACTAGTGCAAATAAAGCTATTGCTTCAACAAGTGCGAAACCTAGCATTGTCATTGTAAAAACTTCTCCTCTTGCTGCTGGATTACGTCCGACTGCTTGAATAAATGAAGAAAAGATATTTCCAATACCAATACCTGATCCAATTACACCGATAACGGCTAAACCCGCTCCGATAACTTTTGCTGCTTCAATTTCCATAAGACCTCCTATTTTAAATTAATGTAAATGATAAGCATCGTTAATATATAAACACGTTAGTATTGCAAACACATAAGCTTGCAAAAAGGCAATTAAAATTTCTAATCCTGTGAGAGCAACAATAAAAGTTAATGGTAGTACACCAGTAAAGAAAGGCATTGAAACTACAAATCCAGCAAAAACTTTTAAAAGCGTATGACCAGCTAGCATATTTGCAAAAAGTCTAACTGATAGACTAATGGGTCTGGAAAGATATGAAATTACTTCAATAGGAATAAGTAAAGGGTGCATATAGAAAGGAACCCCAGGTATATAAAAGAACGTAAAAAATTTAATACCGTGGTTGATAAATCCTAATATAGTTACACCAATAAAAACTATTGATGCCAACGCAAATGTAACAATAATATGACTTGTAAATGTAAATTGGTAAGGAATCATCCCAACCATATTTCCTATGAGAACAAACATAAACAAAGTGAATACAAACGGAAAATATTTTTTTCCATTATCGCCGACTGTATCTGTAAGTAATTGTGCAATAAAGTTATACATTAACTCTGAAATGAGTTGCAATCTCGAGGGTATAATTGAACGAGTATTTACAGTAAGTGTTAGGAACATTGTTATAAGCAAAACTGTGATTAACATTGCAAATGATGAATTAGTAAAAGAAATGTTATAACTTCCAATTTCTATATTAGAAATTGGTACTATTTCAAATTGTTCTAACGGACTGTGTTTTTCACCTTTAGCTGCCATATAAATAAATCAGTAATTAAATTACCTTTGTTTTTCAATGCGACGCATTACACGATAAACGTTTAAAAATCCAGCTAATGCCCCAAAAATGAAAAAAATAATTAGACCAATAGGTTTAGTATTGAAATAATTATCCACAATTAAGCCGATTCCTACCCCTACAATTAAAGCAGCAATAATTTCTGTACTAATTTTAAATCCAAATCCCGCTCCACCCTCTTTTTTAGGTAGTTTAGAGTCTAGACTTCTACTTTCGACATTATCAATTTTTTTTTTTAATTCTTCTAGATTTTTATTTTTATAGCTCATCTTTGTTATCTTGTTCTTTTATTTCAATTGCTTTTTCTAAATCAACTGAAACTAACTGGGATACTCCTTTTTCAGGCATAGTAACACCAAATAATCTATTAACTCTAGCCATTGTCATTCTATGGTGAGTTATCACCAAAAATTTAGTAGATGAGGTTTTAGCTATCTCTTCTACCAAAGAACAAAATCTATCGACATTAGTGTCATCTAATGGTGCATCAACCTCATCTAAAACACAAATAGGTGCAGGATTTGACAAAAATACTGCAAAAAGAAGAGACAATGCTGTTAAAGCTTGTTCTCCTCCAGACAATAAATTTAAATTTTGTAATTTTTTACCAGGGGGACTTGCATATATTTCTAATCCAGCCTGTAATGGGTCACTTTCATCAGTAAACTTTAAATAAGCTTTTCCACCACCAAATAATCTTGTAAATAATTTTTGAAAATTTTCATTGACTATACCATAAGCGGCCAACAGTCTTTGTCTGCCTTCTGTGTTTAGAGAGTCTATTGCTTCTCTTAATTTTGATATTGCGCTTAACAAATCAGTTTGGTCTTTCTTAATTGAATTAACTTTATCTTCTAAGTCTTTAGCCTCCTGTTCAGCCAATAAGTTAACGCCGCCTAATCTTTCTTGCTCTCCAATAAGTCTTTCAAGCTTCTTTTCTAATTCATCAGCATTTCCTAATACTTTATTAGGGTTTATTTCTCCAACATCGTATAAATCATCAAGTGATATATTTAATCGTTCTTTAACCTGTGTAGCAAGCAACTTAATAGCTTCATTTAATGTATTAATTTCGCCCTCTATTCTTATTCTTTCTTCTCTAAGTTCATTCAATTTAACCTCTTCCAATTTTAATTTTTTGTTTGTCTCATTTGACTCCTGCTCTGTTTCTCGAAGCTGTCTTGCTATATTTTCATATATATTTTTATTGTCATCTATCATTTTTTGAATTTTTACTTTTTCATTTGATACATTGCTAGGCACTGACTCTAAATTTGAAAGATCTTGTACCAATGTTTTTTCCCTTGAATTTAACTCTTCAATTCTCTGACTTGCTTTTATAGAAATTTCATTCCATTGTTTTTCTTCAATACTTAGTTGTTTTATACGTCTATTTTTTAGCTGATCTAACACAGCTTTTGTTGAATTATTTTGTTTTCCTTTTGATACAAACCCATCCCATCTCCAGATTTCACCGAGTTTACTTACAATAATTTGTCCAGGTTTAAGATTTTTTTGGAGATCTAAAACATTTTCTTTATTTTCAATTAAACCAATAAACTCTAATTTCTTTTTTAAGTTATCAGGAGCTTTAATTAAAGATGAAAACTTTGTAATCTCATCACTAAAATTAGACTCAGCTTTATCTAGTTTTCTCCAAAAGTTAGTTTGCTCTTCATCTATTGAAGCTATCAGTTCATCTGAAAACACAGCAGCTACAGCTTGCTCAAGACCGTCCTCAAAATCTATATAATCAATTATTGGATTATCGTTCTTTTTGTTCAAAATTTCTTCTTCATTTGATTGTTCTTCTGATTGTATAAATAAATCTCCTTGTTGTTTTAATAAAACAGATTTTTCTTCTGTAACTCGTATTAAATTTTGTTTTGCATCATCATACAAAAATTTTTCTCTGTCTATGTCATTTTTAATTTGTTCTATTCTCACCTTAGTTTCATCAAGAGCAATATTAGCTCTTTGAATTTCTTTCTCCTGATTTTCAAGATCAATAGTATTTTTTTGTAATTCAGAAGAAATTTTATTTTCCTCAAGTCTTAGAGTTGGTAAACTTTCTTGAATTTTTTCATATTCTATATTTAGTTTTGCCACAACTTGAGTTTGTTCATTTACAAGGTTAGTTTGCAAATCTATTTTTTCATTGGCTTTTGTAAGTTTATCTTTTTCATCTATCCATTTTTTATAAAATAATTTTGCTCTAGCTTTCGTTATATCTTTTTGTATATATTTGTAACGCTCAGCTTGTTTTGACTGTTTTTTTAATATTGTTAATTGTTCATCTTGAGCTTTAAGTACATCCTTTACTCTTTCTAAATTATTTTCAGTAGCATTAAGTCTTAACTCTGCTTCATGTCTTCTAGAGTGAAGCCCAGTAATACCTGCTGCTTCTTCAAGTAAAGTTCTTCTTTGTTCAGGTTTAGCAGCTATAATTGCACCGACTCTGCCTTGACTTACCATCGAAGTAGATCTAGCACCTGTAGCTGCATCAGCAAATAAAAGTTGAACATCTTTTAATCTTACTTCTTTTCCATTAACCCTGTATTCAGACCCTTCACCTCGCCAAATTCTTCTTGTAACTTCAATTGAGTCACTTTCATTAAATATATTTGGCGCCTTTCTGCTTTTATTATCTAAATCAATAGTAACTTCAGCTATATCCCAAGCAGGTCTATCAGTTGTACCATTAAAAATTACATCATCTAATTCACTTCCACGCATTTGCTTAGGTGATAATTCACCCATAACAAACCTGAAAGCCTCAACCAAATTTGATTTACCACATCCATTAGGACCAACTATACCCGTAAGGCCATTTTCAATTTCAATTTCTGTTGGTTCAACAAATGACTTAAAGCCTTTAACTTTAAGTGTTTTAAAATTTATCATCAACTATTGTGATAATATTTTATCGATGATTTGTCTAAACTCTTTTATATTTTTGTTACCAGAATATAGCACACCATTGACTATAAATGATGGGGTTGAACGTATGTTAAATTCCCTTTGTGCACTCATAACACCTTCTAATAAATCATTTTCTAAATCAACATTAGACAAGCAAGCGTCAAATTCATCTTTTTGCATACCTCCACTTTGCATAATTTTATAGAGTTCTTCTTTAGTTTTATTATTATCTCTAATAACCCAACTATTTTGCAACATATAGAGTGCGTTCATATAATCATATCTTACATCTCTGGGAATGCATCTCATCATCATACTGCCTGCTAGAGCAGGATAATTAAAAGGAAAATCTCTGAATACGAAACGTACTTTACCTGTATCAATATACTCTTTCTTGAGATCATCTAATGTATTGTTATGAAAATTAGCACAATGACTACAAGACATTGAAGCATACTCAATTATAGTTATTGGTGCATCAGGATCCCCAATAAAAAAATCATTTTCTTTAATATTAAGCAAAGAGTTGTCATCAGACTTCAGGTTAGATGTTAGTAATAAAGTTATAACAAGGGTTAAAAAGTAAAATTTTTTCATATTATTTATTATCTTTAGCTATATTTTTTCCTAAATCAATTAGAGACTTTTTTAGATCTTTGCTGTTTAAATTCTCAACTTCAACTGTAATTTCATTTTGTTCATTATTTGTTAGTCTAGTATTATTCATATCTGATAATTGCTTTGATTTAATTTTAGGTATGTAGTTTTGCTGAATTCTCAAGTCTAAAACAGCTTTGAAACCAAAATAACTATTTATTTTTTCCAATATAGTGTCCCTAAAATGTTGAAATTCTAATGCAGCAGCAGGGGCAACACTAACATTAAGATAATTTTTATAAATTTGTTCACCAATTTCATTTTCACTATCCAATAATCTGGTGATATTTTTAGGTTCTGAATATTCTGCAAAATATTTACCAGCTATGTCAGACCATTTAGATTGAATAATAAATTCAATTTTACCATATTTGGAAGTAAAGTTTCTATTTACTTTTTTAATAGTATTGCCAATGGGCTGTGGAATAAATGTTCTTTTTGGATTATTATTTTTCTTATTCATACTTATATTAATTTATACTACAAAAATATGAAACTAATATGATAAACAAAGAAAAGCAAGTAAACACATATCTTCTTAAATGGTATTTAGAGCATAGAAGAGATTTACCTTGGAGAATATTATATCGAAATTATCTACCAAAACCATATTATGTATTTGTAAGTGAGTTTATGCTTCAGCAAACTACAGTTGGTACAGTAAAAAAACGTTTTACTGAATTTATTAATAAATGGCCAACACTAGAAAAATTATCCGCAGCTTCCGAAACACAAATCTTAAATTTTTGGTCTGGACTAGGTTATTACTCTAGAGCAAGAAACTTACTCAAAGCTGCAAAAATAATTAATAGTAATTTTAATTGTCAAATACCAAATAATTATGATGATTTAATTAAACTACCTGGGATAGGTGATTACACGGCTAAAGCAATTCTTGGTATAGCTTATAATCAACCAGTTATGCCGACAGATGCAAACATAGAAAGAATACTTGTCAGATTAAATGCAATTGAAAAACCAATTAAACAAATAAAAGAAAAACTTAAAAGTCTAGCAAATAATTTTATTTCGAATAAGTCTTCTTCAAATTTAATACAGTCTTTTATGGACTACGGTTCACTAATTTGTACCCCAAGAAACCCTAAATGTAATTTATGTAAAATAAATAATCTTTGTTTATCCCATAAAAATAATTTACAAAATGATATTCCACTAAAAATTAAAAAGAAAAATAAAAAAAGTATTAAATATACAAGGGCTTATGTCTTGATCAATGAAAAGGAAGAAATTCTTGTGAGAAATAGACCCTCAAAAGGAATGTTAGCATCTATGCTAGAAGTACCAAATGATGTTTGGGTAAAAAATAAGAAAAATTTATTACACGATGAAATTATAAATAAAATTAAAATAAAACTTTTACATAAAGGATGTATTGAATATTCATTTAGTCATTTTGATTTAGAAACTGATATTTATTTTGGGAATATTAAAAAAAACAAACTTGCTAATGCAAATTGGATAAAAAAATCTCATTACTTAAACTCTGGATTACCTACAGTAATGAAAAAAATTGTTGAAGTTGCAATTTAATTAAATAACATTTTTTAATTGATAGACATTAATTAAGATGAGTTCTATAACTTAAATACCCAAATACAATTTATGCTAAATCCACAAATTTATAAGTTTTACGATAATTTAAAGTAATTTGTGTTTTAAGTAAAAATAACTCAGAAATCCTTGAAAATAATGACTTTTTTATTTGGTAAAGATTATATTATAAGTAATATTTTCTTAACTTTTTGTCATTTTTGAGTATAAAACATTATGCATTTCTTTAAGTTTTTTATTATTTTTTTGTTATCTTTTAAAGCTTATGCAGGTGATGAAGAAAAAATAAAAAAAAATGTAATTGATAAATTTACAAGTGGACTTTCTTCTGCTGTTGAAAATATATTAGATGGTGAAGGGGATACACAGGTTCAAATTAAAGCTGGTGAAGAGCTCAAACCTGAATTTTCTATTGTCACTGTAAGACCAATTTCTCACCATCCTGGTGTAGATTCAGTATTTGTTCAGTTGCAATTAAATGATACAAAAATTCGCGGAAGTAATAGGTTGAGTATTAATTCTGGAATTGGTTATCGTAAAGTTTCTGATAATAAAAATACTTTAACAGGAGCCAATATTTTTTTAGATTATGATGAAGAAGGAAATGCAAGAGCTAGCATTGGTCTAGAACTTCGTTCATCTGCATTTGAATTATTAGCAAATTATTACGCAGGAATTAGTAGTGGTCAAAAAGTTGGAGATTATACCGAAAGAACTTTGGATGGAATTGAGGTAAGCGCAATAGGACAAGTACCATATATTCCATGGGCAAACGTTATAGCTAAGTCTTATGAGTGGGAGGCTGAAAAAAATTCTAAAAACTCTAAAGGAGAGAAGTTTAGTTTAGAATTGACACTAACACCAAATATTATTGCTGAACTAGGTTATGATGATAATAATATTAGTGGTACAAGTAATTTTGCAAAAATAATGTTTGTTTATCCAGCAAGAGAAACTCCTACTGCTTCTACTGATTTCATAAGTGATACAGCATTTGTTAAAGGAGATATGAGTTTAGAATTATTATCGATTGTTCGAAGAACAAATAAACAAATAATTGAGTCTGACGGTACAGGCATTAAAATTGCAAGGACATCAGAATAATTATGAGTAACTTTTGTAAAATAATTATAAATTTTTTGTTTGTAGTAATTTTTTATTCAGGATCATTAAGTGCAGCTGATGTCGGTAGAGCTAGCGTTTATAAAGTTACTATGGAAGAAGTGCACTTTTGTGAAGATTCTAAATGTGCAACATATACAAAGGTTTGTGATACAACAAAAACAGTAGATATTGCAGCGGTTACTGCCGGATCGGAAGTTGCTTCATGGTGTCCACTATCAGGATTACCAATGGGCACAACTTTTACTCACTTGAGAGTAAAGCTTAATAGAGCTTTTATTTTAGCAGGTGTTGTTTTAAATAAAAATAGCACAACTGATTGCTATACAGGCGGTACAAATGATGGAACTGCTACCAAGACTGCTAATGGTAGCGCAGTTACAAATGCATCTGTATCAGGAGATACAATTACAATACCTGGACAGACCTTAGAAGAAACAACAATTTGGTTACATGATGCAAGAGGTAATAATGGTGCTTATATTGATGGCGCAGGTTCAAATACTTACTGGTGGAGCTTTTATACTCATTCGGGAAGACCAACAAATTCAACCTCTTGGTGTGTTGGAACTACTGCAGGAACCCATAATAATGCAGCTGGAGTTTGCGCCGATACTAATACGCAATCAGCGACTTGGGATGATGCTGCATCAGCTGATACGATGCAAATTATTTACCCTTTTACCGCCGCTTATACAATTGGAGTCGTAACACCTAAAGCAACTCTCTCTTTTGATACTAGTGAGGGTATGGGAGCTGAATGGTTAGGTCCCTCGGGCTCAGAGGTTTGTGAAATGACTGTTGGGAGAGTAGGGTTTACAGCAACATTATCAGATTAAATTTTTATATATTTATTTTACTTGTATCTTTTCCCGTTTGTGGAAAAGAAAATCTCCCTATTTGTAAAATAGAAAATAACAAAGTTATATCTCAAAATATTTGTTCAGGTGCTATCAAAATTGGCGAAGAATTTACATATGAGGGAGAGTTTTATAATGGCAGGATAAATGGCAAGGGCATATTTATTTGGCTTAATAAAAATTTATTTAATGATTATGTAGGAGAATTTAAGAATGATAGATTACACGGAAAAGGAAAATTAACCTGGGTAAATGGTGATGTCTATACCGGAAATTTTATTTTAGGAAAAATAGAAGGTTTTGGAAAAAAAATATATAAAAACGGTAATCTCTACGAGGGTTTTTTTATTGATGGTGTATTTAATGGAAAAGGAAAATATAAAGATAAAAATAACAATTTTTATGAGGGAAATTTTAAGAATGGTAACTTTGAAGGTTTAGGTAAAATAATATACGAAAGTGGAGATTCTTATAATGGAAATTGGAAAGATGGTAAAAGGCATGGTTTGGGTACTTTATATATAAAAAATAATGGCTCTATTTATGAGGGCGAATGGAAAAATGGCTTACCTGATGGAATTGGCACTATTACGTTTAAAGATGGAAAAATACAAAAAGGTAAATTTCTTGAGGGTTTGTTTATTGAATTAGTTAACTGATATTCTAAATGATAATGTAAGCCTCAAACCTATATTTTATATTCAAAATTTTGAGTTGTTGGATTGATCTTTATTAATCTTGCACCATTACGAATATGATAATGAGTAGCAACAGGTGTAAGAGGTGAGATGGTTATTATACTTTTAAACTGTTTTTTTGATTTAATATATCTTTGTAATTCTTTCATAATTTTTTTTCCAGCACCTTTTTTAAAAGACCATAAAGTATAAGCAACGGGAATAGATGCCTCATCTTCTTCTACACTCATAAGATCCATCTCTTTTATGGTAGCTGGAATTTCTTTTGTAAAAGCAAAGCAAGCAACACCTTCAATATCATCTTTATATTTGAGACCAAAAATTTTTCTACCCTTAGCCGTCCTAAAATCATTATCTAGCTCTGGTCTTACGGGGTCATTTTCAGGATTAACACTATCGAGTTCCACTAGTTCTGTTTTTTTTATCCAACTAAAGAAATCAAATTCGTATTTGTATTTACCTATCTGCATCGTTTGAAAATATTATGAATAAGGTCTTTATAAGAATTGGAAAATAAAGATAGTGAATTCTACTTGTTTTAAGTGATTTGACAAACACTTTAGTAGCAGATTTTACTAATATTATGTTTGATTGAAATTAAGGAATCTCATACATTAATATTGTTATCGTGCTCTTTAACAAAAAGGAGTTACAAAAATGAATCCGCCAACACTTTAAGGGTGGTGTCCACAACCAAAGCCAACTTTGCATATTAAGCAGACCTTTTTTTAAAAGGCCTCGCATTAGGTGATGAGCCGAATTTATAAAACCCCCAATATACGGGGTTTTTTTTATTCTTACTACTTGAACTAATTATAAAAAACCTGAAAACGGTTAACTAATATAAAGTTCTTACTCTTAAAATGTCTTCAAAATCATCCATTAAAAATATTTTTAAGTTATCCATCCCTATTTTTTTTGCAAATTTAGTCATTCCTGTTGTGGCTATTGTTGATACGGGTTTAATGGGTAATCTTGATAATGCTAGTTACTTGGTTGCTACCAGCATTGCTGCAAGTGTCTTCTCCCTTCTTTTTGGGAGCTTTGGTTTTTTACGATCAGGAACAGTTGGAATGATAGCACAAGCAGATGGATCAAATGACTATCAAGAAATCATAAATATTTTTTTACGTAATATCGCTTTTGTTATTATTATTTCCTTCCTCTTAGTTATTCTTCAAACATACATATATAATATTTCTTTATCTATTTTTGAGTTATCGAAGGAAACAAAAATATATTTTAAAGATTATTTTACTTTTCGTATTTATTCCTCTTTTGGCGAGCTAACAATTTTTGTGATTACAGGATTATTTATTGGTTTACAAAAAACAAAAACATCAAGTCTTATTGTCGGTTTCTATTCTATTGCGAATATAATTTTAAGTTTAGTCTTTGTTTTATATTTTAATTTAAATGTATTAGGTGTCGCCTTAGGCACTCTCGTAGCTTCAACACTGACAACGATAATCTTTATATTCTATACATTCTATGATTTAAGCAAGATGACTAAATTAGAATTTAACACAAGAAAAATTTTTAATTTTAGTAAAGTGAAAAATATTTTTAATATCAACTTAAATATATTTATTAGATCCATTCTTCTTTCTTTTTCTTTTTTATATTTTACCTATCTTGGAACCTCTATCAGTGAAGAAACTATAGCTGCAAATATCATATTGCTTAATTTGATTATGATCTCTTCTTATGTTTTAGATGCTTATGCCTTTTCTACAGAAGGTATTGTTGGATATTCTATTGGGTCAAAAAATAAACAATTATTAAGAAATGTTATAAAAAACTCTTTCATCTTAAGTACAGCAACTGGTCTGGTGATATGTGTAATCTTTTTCTTTAGTAAAAATTATTTCATTATTACAATGACAGATTTACCTGACATTCGAGAGATCAGTTTTTCATTCTCCTACTGGGTGATTATCATTCCGTTTGCGGCCTCTTTTTGTTTTCAATTTGATGGTATTTTTGTTGGTGCTTCTCAGACATCAGAACTTCGAAATGCCATGATCGTCTCTGTCGTCATCTATATTGTTGTCTCTTTCTTTTTAATAGCAAGTTTTGGGAATACAGGATTGTGGCTATCTCTTTGCCTTTTCTTTATTGCAAGAGCACTCACTTTGTTTGTCTACATGCCTAGAATTTATGCCCGTATCCAAGAATAAATCTGTTAAATTTAAAAAAAATAATTAAAAAGACACACAATTATACAAATAGGTCGGCCACTAGCCCTATTTCAAAATAAAAAAGGCCAAAGTTATTAAAAGTTTTTTATGTTTGTAAATTTGGTCAAAATAAAAAAGTTTTTAATCTATCTTTTTCTATTTTTATTTTTCAATTGTATTTTTATTAGTCCTTTAAATGCAAACCCAGTACTTAGGGGCTTTGAATTAACAAATGATCAATTCGATTTTTCTTATGGAATAACATTCAATGATGATGGCACAAAAATGTATATTGTTGGTTTTAAAAAAATTAGTTTAGTTTATCTTTACGGTAATTAGATCGTATTTCATCTAATAGAATTGATTTAGACTTATCTTTTACATGCCAAAAATCCCACCCATTACAACTGGGCAGTCCTTGTATCTTTGCTCCCATTTGATGAATAGAACCTGTTAAATCTTTTATTTTAAGTGTTCCATCAATACTGACCGTTGCTTTAAAGCGTTCTTTTTTATCAGTTAATACCGCACCTGGTGGAATAATTCCTTGCTCGACTAATTCACCAAAAGGAACTTTTGGTAATTCTTTTCTACTTTTTGCAATAGTGACTACATCTTCTTCTAATACTTTTGTTTTCTTTAATCTTTCTCTAGAAAGTTTAACGTAATCTTTATCTTTTTCTATTCCAATAAAGTTTCGTTGCAGTTTTTTTGCTACAACTGCTGTTGTTCCACTTCCTGAAAAGGGATCAAGAACAAGATCTCCTTTATTAGTAGAGGCTAAAAGAATACGGTAGAGTAGAGCTTCTGGTTTTTGTGTTGGATGAGATCTTTGGTTATTATCTTTTCTCAATCTTTCTTTTCCTGAACAAATGGGAATATACCAGTCACTTCGCATTTGTTTTCCTTCATTGAGTTCTTTTAAGTTTTGATAGTTAAAAGTATACTTTGCTTCACGAGAAGTAGTACACCAAAGAAGAGTTTCGTGAGCATTTGTAAAACGTGTTCCACGAAAGTTTGGCATAGGATTTGTTTTATGCCAAATAATATCATTTAAAATCCATAGACCTCTATCTTGAATAGAAGAGCCTACTCTTAAAATATTATGATAACTTCCTATTACCCAAAGGGCCCCACCTTTTTTTAGTATTCTTGTACACTCACTAAGCCACTCATTAGTGAAATTATCATATTCTTTGTATGTGCTAAATTTATCCCAATCTTGGGTCACTGCTTCTACTGTTGTTTGATCAGGTCTGTACAAAGTATCTTTAAGTTGAAGATTATAAGGTGGATCAGCAAAGATAAGATCAACTGACTGATCTTTCATTTTTTTCATCTCTTTAATTGAATCACCTAAAATTATTTGATTTTTTTTCATAATAGCAAAAAGGAATCTTTAAGCAGTTATGGAATCAGGTCAATCGACTTATCAACAAGGAGAATCTTTTCATTGGGATAAAAGGAAATTTTTTATGAAAAAAACAATATTAAAAGGGGAGTCGCTAAACTCCCCGTAAAATCATCAAATGGGAGGAATGATGATAATAGACATATAAGTTTTGAAATATCTATTTCAATCATGCTCAAGATATAATTAATATGCAATTATTGCATAATAATAATATAGGAATTTATTTTTTGATTAGCGATTTAATTGGCTCAAAAGTTTTTCGATGACAGTTTGTATGCCCTTTTTCTTTGATTGCATCAATATGTTTTTTTGTTCCGTAACCGGCATTCTGTTTCCATCCATAGTGTGGGTATCTATTATCTAATATACCCATAAGTCGATCTCTGTGAATTTTAGCAATTATAGAGGCTGTAGCTATTGATAATGAAACCTTATCTCCTCCAATAATCGATCTTTCATTAAAATTTTTATATTCTAGCTTAAAGTTTCCATCAATAATTATACTTGCAGTTTGATTATCAAATTTATCTATAACTCTTTTCATTGATAATTTAGTTGCTTCCAAAATATTTATCTGATCAATTTCTTCTACAGTAGCCAGACCTAAATAGTAATCTAAAATATTTTCTTTTCTCAATAGCTGAAACAACTTAAACAACTCTACTCTTTGTTTAATTGTTAATTTTTTAGAGTCAGTAATTGGAATTTTGGTTTTTAGTGTTTCATAACTATTATAAATTACACCACAGCTAACAACTGGACCTGCAAGAGGACCTCTTCCAACTTCGTCTAAACCAATAACAGGACCCTCGATTGTATTCTCTATCGAAAAATCAGCCACTATTTTTCATTAAGCCTTGGCATGATTTCAACAAAATTACATGGCTTATGCCTGATATCTAATTGATACTTTAAAATCTCATCCCAACCATCTTTACAAGCACCTGTTGATCCAGGTAAACAAAAAACATATGTACTATTAATAAGAGCTGCTAAAGCTCTTGATTGTATTGCAGACGTGCCAATTTTTTTAAAACTAATTTGACGAAATAATTCTCCAAAACCATCAATGTGTTTGCTTGCTATTTGTTTTACTGCCTCAGGAGTTGTGTCACGTCCAGTTAATCCAGTTCCACCTGTAGTAATAATACAATCTACCTCTTTTTCATTTGAAATTGCCTCTAAGGTATCTTTTATCTGTTGAACATCATCAGGTATTATAATTCTTTTAAGCATATTATGACCATAGTCTTTGATCCGTTTTTCAAGTGTATCACCTGATGTATCATTTTCAATAGTGCGTGAGTCCGAGATTGTAATTACTACAATGTTAATAGAAACAAAATCTAAAGAGGTATCTATTGGCATATCATATTAATAAAGTGGATCATTGCCATTAGCTAGCATTTTAAGAGATCGCATTTCTTTTTTGTTTTTATTTTGATAAATCCAATATTTTGTTAGTATTTTTTCAATAAACCACCTAGTTTCTCTCGATGGTATACTTTCCATAAAAAAGAGTGGGTCATCTAAATAATTTGTCTCCTTCTTCCATTTTTGTAGATTGCCAGGGCCTCCATTATATGCAGCTGCTAAAAAAATTAAATTTCTTGAGACTATTTCTAGATCAAGAAGATAAGTAATATATTCTTGTCCTACTTCCAAATTTATTTCTGGGTTTTTTAAAATATTGCTATTATTTCTTTTTACATCTTTACTTTTAGTAATAAATTTTGCTGTTGAAGGAAGAACTTGCATAAGTCCCATGGCGCCATCTTTACTTTTAGCTTTAGCATTGAACATTGATTCTTGATGCATGAATGCATGTAATAATTCCTTTTCTAATTTAAAACCATCACGAGGTTTCCAGACACTTGTTGGGTAGTAAAGATGTATAGGTACATCCATACCAAATTGTTCAAGTCTATTTACAATTTTTAATTGTGTGTAAGCTAAATCAAAATTTTCAGCTATACTTATTGACTCCTCTGCAACTTCTCTATTCAAAATAGAGTTTAGATGAACTATTTCCTTTTCTAATTCATCAGCAAATCCTACCTGAATTAAAGACTGCACTCTTTTACCAGCGGGTAAATTAAGTAATTTACTATTATTCTTATTTAGTATTGTTCTTTGATTCCACTGAATTTTATTTTCTACGCCTAAAATCTCGAGTGCCAACATTCCATAAAAACTGTTAGGATTATTTGATGCTCTTTTGAGCCAAAAATTTATATCATCATAGCGTCCTAGTTTTGCGTAAGATCTAGCAGTCCAAAAGCTTCCTGAAGTTTGATGCCATGTATCATCTTTTAAACTTATAGAAAATAATGAGAAATAATTTGCTGCATCTTGATATTTTTCTAATCGCCATGAACATAAACCTGCAGTCCAAGCTGCGTAAGGAACATATTGTGCTGAATTAACAAGAGCTTCAGATGCGTACTGAATTGCTAATTTATTTTTATTTGCTAAAAAATAACCTTTGGCAATTAATTCTTTTTGTTGGTCAATTTCTACTTGATCTAATAATAAATTTACATCCCGTTGATTTAATAATTGTAAAGCACCAGTTGGCCATCCTCTATTAACTCTTGATTTAATACCATTAATGAGTTTTCTTTTCTCAGCTCTTTGACCACTTGATAATTTTTTAGAACTTTTATATTTATTTTTTTTAACAGTGTTTATTGTTTCAGCTTCTATTCCCAGTGGAAGTGATGGTTTTGTAGGACTTTTGTAACCTGATGGCATTCGTCGTATTGCTAATTTATATATTCTTTTAGCTTGTGGATGATCATTATATTTTTTTAACCAGTAATATAGCTCTAAATACTTGGAGTTATAACAATTAGGATGAAGAAATTTTTGAGCATAAATATGACCTAGCAAAATTTTATTTTGTATTTTTAATATATACCTATTTGCACTCTTCCATTTACATTTTTCTTGAAATAAATATGCTTGCTGGTAATTGTTAATATCTGATTGACTTAATATTTTTGATGAAAAAATATCATTATATTTCTTTGATATGTCAACTTGAAATCCAAAAGCTTTAAATGAAAAAGAAAATAAAGTAATCGAAATTAAAATATATAAACTAATTTTTTTCATTTAATTTTTTTTGTAACATTTGTAAATCTTCCCAAGACGCTTTTTTGTATTGAGGAGAACGAAGCAAAAACGAAGGATGGTAAGAAGCTATAGTATAAATAGTTTTATTTAATTGCAGAGATTTATAATTGTGCCAATATCCTCTTAGTTTACCCAATGTAAGAGGTGTAGATAATATTGCCTTTGCTGCAACACCCCCTAATAAAAAAATAAAATCAGGATTTATCAAATCTATTTGTTCTTGAAGAAAAGGCAGGAATTGTAAAATTTCATCATCTGTAGGCGTTCTATTATCTGGAGGTCTCCAGTTTACAACATTAGTAATATAAACGTCTTCTCTTTTAAGATTGATTGCAGCTAACATTTTATTTAAAAGCTGACCTGCTCTTCCAACAAATGGCAGTCCTTGTATATCTTCATCTCTTCCAGGAGCCTCCCCAATAAAAATTACTTTTGCATCAAGGCTACCATCATAAACAACTAAATTTTTGGCTGAATTTTTGAGAGGAGTATCAAAAGAATTAATTTTTTTGATTATTTGTTGTATTTTATATGACTTATCAATGTTTATATCTTTTGATAATTTGGGAGATGAATTTGTTCTTAAATCACTTTCAAACCAATTTCTAGGAGAATCCTGTAGAAAGTAATTTACCCCCGAATTCTTAATGAAATCTAAATTTTTTTTATTTGATTGATTCATTCTAAATTACAATTATTTACTATTATTGATACTATTTTTTAAATGATTAATTTAATAAAAAAACTTCTAATTTTAATATTTTGCTTATTTTTTTATACGCCATTATTGGCTTTAGGAAGCTCATCCTTTCTAATTTCTCAGTCCGCTTTTAAAAATCATGACTATTCGGCCGCACTTTCTTCTTTTAGTTCTCAAGAGGTAAGATCAATCAAAAGCAATTTATTGGATAAGACTATATCTGCAGTAATTACAGAAGATATTAATCTTGCAAATAAAATTGCTTCTGAAATTTTACTAGAAGATAATCAAAATCAAGAAGCCTATATCGTACAACTAGTCTATTTATACAATAAAAATAAATTTAATAAATTAAAAGCAATTCATGAATCTTCAAAAGTGAAAAATGAATTAGTCAATTTTATCTTTTTCAACAACAATCAACTTCAAGACAACATAACAATAAGCAAGTCGTTACTTGATATCGTAATTACATCTTTTTCAAGTGTTGATCAAAAATCGTTGAATTATAATTTTCTTTTATTTTATACTTCTCTTGCAAAAATTATTGATAGTACAAATGATAAAGCCGCCTTAATAAAGGGAGAGCTATTCTTAAACGTTGAACAAAGTAAAGTTGCTGAAGAAACTTTTCTTAATATAAAGGCAACTAGTCCTTATTATCTTGATGCTCAAAGAAGTCTAGCAATCAATTATTCAAATTTTCTTCCGTATGACGAAGCTCTAACAAAAATAAAAATATTGATGAAAAATAATAATAACCACTATTCAATAAAAAAAATATTAGCTGATTTTTATCGTGTCAAAAAAAAATTTAAACTTGCAATACCATTGTACAGTGAAATGATAACTCAGAAGGAAGATGACTTATGGAATATGTATTATAGAAGAGGTATATGCTACGAAAGGTCAGGGGAGTGGAATAAAGCTGAAAAAGATTTTCTAAAATCTCTTGAAATAAAGCCAGACTCGGCAAACGTATTGAATTATCTGGCTTATGGATGGGTTGAGCGAGAAATTAGATTAGAACAATCATTGAAAATGTTAGAAGCTGCTTACAAAGCTAATCCTGAAAGTTATTATATAATTGATAGTTTAGCTTGGGCACACTTTAAAAAAAATAATTTTGATGAAGCTGCAAGATTAATGGAAATGGTAATAGATATTGCTCCTGGAGAAGCAATATCACTAGACCATCTTGGAGATATCTATTATGCTATGAATAGAAAAAGAGAAGCAATTCATTTTTGGCAACAAGCGTTGGAATTAGCTGAACCTGATGATGAAATTAAAGAAAACGTTCAAAGCAAATTAAATAAATTCAATGCTGGATAATATAACAGAGAAATCTCCTGCGAAAATAAATCTATTTTTAAAAATTATTAACAAAAGAGCAGATGGCTATCATAATATTCGAACAGGTATTACCTTTTTGGATCTTCATGATGAAATTAATATTCAACCCCATAACAACTTTGAGGTAATTTATTCAGGAAAATTTTCACCTAAAAACAATAAATTTTATAATTGTATAATAACAAGACTTTTTACTTTCTTAAAAATTAAACCTCCAAAAGTTCTTATTTCTATTAAAAAAAATTTTCCCTATCAAGCAGGATTAGGATCAGCCTCATCAAATGTAGCAACTGTAATTAAAATTCTTGAAAATTTAGAAATAATAGAAAGGAAAAATATTTTTGATTATGTAAATCTAGGCTCAGATATCCCTTTATTTTTAAATCAAAAGGATTGTCTTGTAAGAGGTAAAGGTGACTTGATTTCCAACATCTCCTTTCCAAAATATTATTTTCTTCTTATAAAACCGAACTATGCATGCTCAACTAAAAAAATGTATAAATCTCTAATTTCATCTGATTTTGATTATACTATAGAACAAGATTTAGAGGATATAAATGATCAAGATAATGGGAATGACTTTGAGAAGATCCTTAAAAAGTCAGAACCTGAATTTATAAATATCACTAATTTTTTAGAAAATTTAAAAGGTGTAATATTTACTAGACTTACAGGGAGTGGTTCATGCTTATTTAGTGTATTTGAAACAAAAGAGGATGCACATAAAGCAAAAATCAATTTTAGTAAAAAATTTCCATCTCTTTGGAATATTACTGCAGAAAATAATCTACTTAATATTTTTTAAAATCAATTAAAAGTAATCAATTGACTCAATTATCAATTTATTTATTTTATTGTGTAAACATAAACTAGCTATGTATGATTAAAACACCTCATATTTTATTTTAAGAAAAAAAATTTTAGAAAAAATTTATATAATTTAATATTATAATCAGAATTAATAAAATGAAGTTCATAACGAACAGAAATACTGAAAAAAGGTGAGTTACTTTAAATTTTTTCCCCGCATTAATATTACCTTCTAATTCCTGGTCTCTATAATTATTTATCATGGGTGTAAGATAGTTTCTGTTAACAATGAAGGATAATCCGACAATAATCAAAATTATAGAATTATAAAAATTATTGGACAAAAAAGTTAAAAGAAGACAAATTAAAGAAATTATAAATCCAAATAAAAACATTCTTGGAAAAATAGTTCTTAGAAATACACTACTACCCTTACTACTCAATGATGCAAAAACTGATGGAGATACAACTACTGAAAAAAAAATCATTGATCCAGCTAAAAAAGCTATCAAAATATTATTAACGAAAATTATCAATTCTAATTATTTATTTATACGTTGATCTAAACTATATTTTTTAGGACCATTTATTGCCAAAATAAAAAATCCACCAGCTAAAGCAACGTTTTTTAAAAAGTTTGTTAATGTCATTGGATCAGAAAAATCTCGAAGAAAAATAATTGCAGTTGCTAAACAAAATAATCCAAGTGCAATAGATGATAGTTTAACTTGGTAACCAATTATTAAAAAGATAGGTGCTACAAGTTCTAATAAAATTGCAGGGTAAATAAAAAATCCTGGCAATCCATACATTTCCATCCATCCAATTGTTCCTTCAATATTAGTCATTTTTGAGTAACTGTTAAACAAGAATACAAGAGCTAAAAACAGTCTAGACACTAAATCTAATATATTTGCCATGTTATTTAATTAGTTTAAAAAAATAACCTTTCAATCAGAATAAAAAAAAGCCCTTAAAAAGGGCTTATTAAGTAAATTTAAACTAATTCTAATTATGAATTTGCAATTGCTTTTTTAAGTTTTTTGTATTCATCAGAGCTTGTACCAGCAATAGTTTCAAGTTTTGCTAACATTTCCTCTGCCATAGATTTTTCACCCATCTTTAAATACAATTCACCTAAATATTCATGTGCACCGGCATGTTTTGGATCTGCTTCTAAAGCAATTCTATATGAGTCAAATGCTTCATCAAAATTTGGGTTGTCAATATTTCTATAACTAAACCCAAGTAGATTGTATACGTCTGCTTTCATTTCACCAAGATCATTTCTTTTTGAAATTTTCTTAAGAAGTTTTAATGATTTATCAAACTTTTCTGCATAAACCAAATCATACGCTTTATCGTATAAATTCTTAATTTGATCTGAAGCTGATGCACTTGTGTCAGAAGATTCAGTGCTAGCTGCAAACACGCTTGTACTAAATAGTAATGTAAATAATAATGTTCTAATCATGAAAATTGAGATATGTTAGAACCTCAAATTTTCAATATTGTTAAACAAAGAATTTTCGAAAAACTATAAAAAAATCATGAAAAACGGTATATTTTATATCAATGGCATGAAATATTATATTTTTTTAACCTAAAATAGTTGTATGGCCATGGAGTTAAAAATCCAGCAATAAGCATTATTGGCACAATCCACCAAAATAATTTAGCCTCACCAATTATTATCCAATCAACAGTATTCATTGCTATCTCCATGGAAATCATTGAAATAAAACTCATTGTCATTGCAGTTTGAAAGGCCTTTTTTATAATCATTTGTTTTGAAAGAATAATTGTTTCTAATATTATACTTGTAATCAATCCGTTAATAATTGCTAACACCATTATAGATAGTGTTGGCCAAGGAATTTGATTTAGTTGAAAATATAGTATAGTTCCAAAATCACCAATTGAACATCCTAGTAAACACCAGAGAGTATTTTTTGCACTTCTTTTCCATGTGTGCTTACATTTCCAGTGAAATCTTATTTTTGGTTCATTTAATGTTGTATATTTAGACATCAGATTTCAATATAAATTATTTACTTAAAAAACATACTATTTTTAACATCTTTCATTTAGGTATATTATAAGAAATGTAAATATTCTTATTAATTATTCATTAACATTATCTTTCAATAAATTTTGAATTTTTGCTAAAATTATATGAGTGCCTATTTTATAGACTACAACATTTATTAATTATATAAGTAACAAAAAAACTATGTCTTTAGATCAACATATAAATATATTCTTTAAAGACATATATATTGATAAAAAAATTAATTTTTTTGAATTATGGAAATCAGTATTTAGTAAATTATACCCTACAAAAAACTTAGATTTCAATAATATTTTTACTGCTATTAGAATTAATAAAAGTTTTTATCTTTGTAAGTATTTTATTTCTACTAATGATCTTGATGGAGATGTTCTTGAATGTGGGGTCTTAAGAGGTTTTTCAGCGTACCTAATGCGATCGCTTGAAGATAAAATGTTATTAAATAAAATAAATAATTATTATTTACTTGATAGTTTTGAGGGATTAAGTGAAATCAATAAAGAAGATATTCCAAAAGACAAAAATTTGAAAATACACAAAAAAGGTGAATTAAGAGAGAGTATTGAAACTGTAGAGAATATATTTAAAGAATTTAATAATGTATATCTAGTTAAAGGTTGGATACCTGAAGTATTTGAAAGTCTTGATAAAAAAAATAATTATAAATTTGTTCATCTAGATGTTGATTTATATAAACCAACACTTGAAAGCTTAGAATATATATATGACAAAGTTGTAAAAGGAGGTGTTATAATTACAGATGATTTTCAAAGCCCATTATTTCCAGGTAATCAAAAAGCATGGGTAGAATTTTTTAAAAGCAGGGATAT
>CABYIF010000008.1 GCA_902518985.1 uncultured Alphaproteobacteria bacterium
ATCATTGATGTTATTTATCATAGTAGTAAAATTTTTATTTTGTTTCTCTGGTAAAAAATCAATATTGGTTGATATTAGGTCATTTGTAATAAGGAGTGATGTAGAAAAATTTTCTTCATATTTATTATAAGAATAATCTATTAAACATTCTTGAAGTTTAGGATTAATTGGAGGAGGAGAAACTTCAGATGAGTAATAAGACCTAAGAGGTAAATAATTTACTAATTGTGGAAAATATCCAACTACACCTAATCCAACTAATTGCAGTAAAATAAACACGCTTGCACCTTTCCAAATTTCTGTTGTTTTTATAGATTTTGGCGCAACCCCTCTAAGATAAAATAATGAAAATCCAAATGGTGGAGTTAAAAATGATGTTTGCATATTTACACCAATCATTACCCCCAGCCAAACCGCAGTAACATTTGCTGATGTTTCAGCTAATAGTATTGGCGCAACTATTGGAACAACAACAATAGCAATTTCTATGAAATCTAAAAAAAAACCTAGTACAAATATAACTGCCATTACAACTATAAATTGTGTCCAAAAACCTCCAGGCAGACTAGTAAGAAAATCCTTAACTATTTCTTCGCCTCCAAAACCTCTAAAAGCTGCTGTTAACATTGCAGCACCAATGAGAATTATAAAGACCATTGACGTGGTTAAACTTGTTTCAATCATTACATTTTTTAAAACATTATTTATTTTAAATGTTCTCCAAAAACTCCAAACAACACCAACTAGTAAAAATATAACTGCAAATATTGCAATAACTAAAGCTACTACTTCTGATGTTGATGAGATATTTTTAATATTTAGTTTAAAATTTATAACAATAAAAGTTATTACAATTAATGAAATTATAGTTAGTAAAGCCGGGGTATATTTATTTTTTTTATCATACAATCTATAACCACCCATCACACCTGCACCAACAGCACCTATGGCACCTGCTTGATTTACTGTTGCAATACCAAGTAATATTGAGCCTAAAACTACAAAAATTAGTGCCAATGGCGGGACAAGTGATAAAAAGACTCTCCTAAAAAAATCTCTGTCATAATTTCCATCATAATCTACTGGTGGAACTGCTTCTTTTTTAAATATTCCAATAAGTAAAACATATAACATGTATAGACCAACAAGAACTAATCCTGGTAAGAAAGCTCCTAAAAACATATTTCCAGCACTAACTGAGTCTACACTAAATTGACTTGGTATATTTGTTGAGCCTGTAATATTTTTATAATTTTCAATTCTCATATTATCTGCTGCATCTGAAGCTGATGCTAATTGATCAGATAAAATTATAAGAACAATTGAAGGGGGTATTATTTGTCCAAGTGTTCCTGAAGAACAAACAATACCTGATGCAAGAGATTTATTATAATTATTTTTCATCATTGCAGGAAGGGAAATTAAGCCCATTGCAACTACAGTAGCTCCAACTATACCAGTTGTAGCAGCTAATAATGCACCAACAAATATTACAGATATGCCTAATCCACCTGGAATTGGGCCAAATAATTGCCCCATACTTATTAATAAGTCTTCTGCAATTTTTGATTTTTCAAGCATTATTCCCATGAAAATAAAAAGAGGTATTGCAATCAATGTATCTCTTTCTACTTCCCAATATACTCCTCGGAAATTTGTTATTCCTGCATTTAGCCATTGAAAAGGTCCATCAGATATAAAATATTCGTTTGGGTTACCTTCAATTAAATATCCAGCTAAACCAGCTAAAAATATTGATATTATAGCTGAACCAGGAAGAGCGAAAGCCAATGGATATCCAGATGCAAGTGCAAAAGCCATTAAAAATATTAATAAAAAAAGAAAAAATAATTCCATTATTTATTCTTTCTTATTACTTCTAAACTTCTTAATGAATAAACTATAAATTGTATTAGCATTGTAAGAGCAAATATTATCAAAAAACCCGCCATTAAATATTTAATATTCATTCCTTGTGTACTTTGTGATGTTTCAAAATTCATTATTGGTTGATTTAAAACACATTGCTTACAGTACATTCCGAGAAAAAAAACAGTTAGACAAAGTGGAATACCCAATATTATACTTCCAAAAAGATTCACTCGTGCTTTATTTTTTTCACTAAAATTTGTATACAAAACATCAACACGAACATGACCATCTTTAATCAAAGTATAATAACTTCCAAATAAAAATAAACTTCCATACCAAAACCTCACTAGATCACTCATCAAAGTTTGCTCATATGAAAAAACAAATCTTAAAATTACAATTTGAAATTCTGCTATAACAACTAGAAATGCTAACCAAAAAAAATTAAGAGCTTTGAAATAATACGCAAATATTAAAGACACAAATAAAAGAGGGAAATGAACATATGGAGCTCTGAAAGAATTATTTGAAAACTTTATGTTCCAACTTTTACCTAAAAACTTTTCAAGAAAGCCTTCAATAATAAGTAAAGAAATAATTGCATCTACTATTCCAATAATAAGAACAGACCAAAAACCAAATCGTATTATGAAATCATTAAGTTTTTCAAGATTATTAGCAAGAGTAATGTTATCTAAATTTTTATTATAATTAATAAAAATTATTGGAGCTAAAACTGCAAAAACATAGAAAAAAAATTGAATTAATGAGTAAATATTTACTGACTCATAAAGTGTGAAAGGACCTGGCCAATCACCTGCAAATGTCAAATAATTATTAATTAGAAATGCAAATACGATTAAAATTAGACTAATGGAAAGAAATTTTGAAATATTAATGATGTTCATATAAATTTAGTGGGGAGTTTAACTCCCCACTTAAAACAGAATTTTAACTTTCAAGTACTCTATTTCTTTGAGTAAAGAAAGCTGAGTCAGCTTTTTTCAACCAACCACTTATTTCACTTCTTGACTGTTTGAAGCTTGCGAGAATTCTACCAGTAAGTTCGTTACCTTCAGCTAGCTCTTCGTAAAGCTCCTCTGCAGCTTCTCCCATTGCATCAATAACATCTTCATTAAACTCTCTAAGTTCTACACCATGATCGTTTACAAGTCTTTGTAACGCAGCTCCATTATTAGCATTATATTCAGTCAACATTCTTTCATTTTGAACTGTTGAGGCGTGCTCAATAATCATTTGATCTGTCTTACTTAAACTAGTTAACCAAGATTTATTACAACCAAGAGTAATTAACGTTCCTGGTTCATGACAACCAGGCCAATAATAATACTTAGCAGCTTCATAAAATCTTGATCTTTCATCATTCCATGGACCTACCCATTCTGTAGCGTCAATAGTTCCATTGATTAAGTTTTCATAGATTTGTCCTCCTGGAACACCTACTACAGATAGTCCAAGTTTTGACATCATCATTCCACCTAAACCAGGAATTCTCATTTTAAGACCTTTGAAGTCATCTGGTGAATTTATTTCTTTATTAAACCATCCTCCCATTTGTACTCCTGAGTTTCCAGCCATAAAGTTTTTCAAACCAAATTCATCTCCAAGCTCATCCCATAGCTCTTGTCCACCGCCATGTCTTATCCATCCATTGATTTCAGTTGCAATCATTCCAAAAGGAACTGCTGCGAAGAACCCCCAACCTGGATGTTGTCCAACCCAATAGTAGTCTGCACTGTTATACATTTGTGCATTACCAGAAGTAACTTCTGTGAATACATCAAGTGGCCCAACTCTCTCTCCTCCAGCAAAGTGATTTACCACAATTCGTCCATCACTTAAGTCTGATATTCTTTGAGAAACAGCTTCTGCACCTGTACCTAAACCAGGATAGCCTCTTCCCCAAGTAGCAACGCAATTGACTTCAATTCTATCAGCAGCAATAGCTGGAGCTGGAAAAGATGATATTGCAGCTGCAGCTGCCCCACCAATCCCTGCTTTTTTAAGGAAGTCACGTCTTTTAAAGTTTTTTTTCATATGTCCTCCCGAGATTATATGAATTAATTAATTAATTTAATGATAGAATTATACAAAAATAGAATATCTATCAATTTCTAAAATTTATAAATAACTATTAATAAGTATAAAATTATTAAAAACTTGAAATTCCAGTCTGATTTTTACCCAATATCAAAGAATGAATATCCTCAGCACCCTCATAAGTTTTAACTGTTTCAAGATTTACTAGATGTCTCATTACGTGATATTCTTCAAGTAATCCATTTGCACCTAGCATGTCTCTTGCCTCTCTAGCTATATTTAGAGATTTTTGGCAATTATTTTTCTTTAATACACTAATAGCATTAATTATATCTTTGCCTTCATCTAAGGCTTTTGCCGTAAGTAAACATGAAGCTAGGCCAAGATTAATTTCAATTTGCATTTCAGACAATTTTTTTTGAATAAGTTGATTAGCTGCTAAAGTTTTTTTAAACATAATTCTATTTTCCACATAATCTTTTGCAATCATCCAACACTCTGTTGCACTACCCAATACTCCCCAACTAATTCCAAATCTTGCTTTATTAAGGCAGCTAAAAACAGATTTCCATCCATTTGTATTTTCTAATTTTGAATCTTTTGGCACAAAAACGTTGTTTAATACAATTTGACCAGTTGGACTTATTTTTAAACTTGTTTTATTATTTATTATAGATGTTTTTAATCCATTGAAGTTTTTTTCTAAAATAAATCCTTCAATACTTTTATTATCTTTATTTTCTTCTACAGCCCAAATTATAAAAATATCAGCTATTGGTGCATTTGTTATCCAATTTTTAGATCCGTTTAAAATATAACCATCTTTAGTTTTTTTAAAAGTTGTTTTCATTGATGATGGATCAGATCCTGCCTCACTTTCAGTTAATCCAAAACAACCAATTTTTTTTCCATTAATCAATTCAGGTAAATATTTATCTTTTTGTTTATTTGATCCAAATTCACTAATAGGATGTATTACTAATGATGATTGAACAGATATTGATGATCTATAACTACTGTCAACTTTTTCAAATTCATAAGCTACAAGACCATAAGCTAGATTTGACGTGCCAGAACCTCCATGAGATTTAATAGTTTGACCTAACACTCCAAGAGCACCAAACTTAGGATATAGATTTTTATCAAAATAATGATTTTTATTCATTTCAATAACTGATGGCCTTAGCTCTTTGTTGCAGAAATTACTTACATTTTTTTGTATTTTAATCTCTTCTTCAGATAGATGAGACTGAACGTAAAAAGGGTCAAACCAATTATTTTGTTTCATACAATATTAGGCATTATCATTTTTTTAATGTAAATAACCATAAAATGAAAAATAAAACAGTATATATTGCCTCAGATCATGCAGGATTTAAACTCAAAATGCAGCTTTTAAAAATATTTCCTAAATTAGCTGATTTAGGAACAAAGTCTAATGAAAGTGTTGACTATCCTGATTTTGCACACAAATTAACAAAACATGTTCTTAAGAATAAAGAAAATGTTGGTATTTTAATTTGTGGAACTGGAGTGGGCATGAGTATTGCAGCAAATAGAAAAAAAGGTATTAGGGCTGGTCTTGTAAATAGTTCAAAAATAGCAAGATTGATAAGAAAGCACAATGATGCTAATGTACTTGTTTTACCAGGAAGGTTTATTAATACAAATGAAGCAAAAAAATGTGTTCAGACTTTTTTATCTACTAAGTTTGAGTCTGGGCGTCACAAGAAAAGGATAAAAAAAATATGAAATCAGATTTGTTTACAAAAGGAATTAAAGAGGCAGATCCCGAAGTTTATGGAACTTTAAGAAGTGAATTGCAGAGACAACAAAACCAAATTGAATTGATTGCTTCAGAAAATATTGCCTCAAGGTCAATTTTAAATGCTCAGGGCTCAGTTATGACCAATAAATATGCAGAGGGTTATCCTGGTAAAAGATATTATGGTGGATGCGAATTTGTTGATCAAGCTGAAGAAATTGCGCTAGAAAGAGTAAAAAAATTATTTAATTGTAAGTATGCTAACTTACAACCCCATAGTGGTGCGCAAGCTAACCAAGCTGTATTTCTTGCACTACTTCAACCACATGACACCATCTTAGGTATGTCTCTTGCTTCAGGAGGTCATTTAACCCATGGAGCTAAACCTAATTTATCAGGTAAGTGGTTTAATGCAGTTCAATATGGAGTGAAAAAAGAAGGTAACGACAAAGATCTTATTGATTATGATGAGGTAGAAGCACTGGCTTTAGAACATAAACCTAAAATGATAATTGCTGGAGCCTCAGCTTATCCTAGAGTAATTGACTGGAAACGTTTTAGAGAAATTGCTGATAAAGTTGGAGCATATTTTCTTGTAGATATGGCTCACTATTCAGGTTTAGTTGCTGGAAAACAATATCCTAACCCTATTGAACATGCTCATATCGTTACATCAACTACTCATAAAACCTTAAGAGGTGCAAGAAGTGCGATGATTTTAACCAATGATGAGGAATTATATAAGAAAATTAATTCCGCTGTCTTCCCTGGTTTGCAAGGAGGTCCATTAATGCATGTCATTGCAGCAAGAGCAGTTTGTTTTGGTGAGGCATTAAAGCCAGAATTTGAAGAATATATAAAGAATGTTATCGCTAGTGCGAAAATTATGGCACTAACACTTGTAGATAGAGGATTCAGAATAGTTACTGGAGGAACTGACTCACATATTGTTTGGTTAGATTTAACTCCAAAAGGCTTAACAGGAGATAAAGCAGAAAAAATTCTTGAGGAAGTAGGTCTTGCTTGCAACAAAAATGCTATTCCTTACGATCCAAATCCTCCAAAAGTAACAAGTGGATTAAGGTTTGGAACTGCAGCAGCTACAACTAGAGGATTTAATCAAGAAGATTTTAAAGAAGTTGGGAATATGATAGCCGATATCTTAGACAGTCTTTTATTAGATGAAATAAAAAGACAGGAAGTATTTAACAAAACTAGATCAGATGTAATTAGTTTATGTAGTAAGTACCCTATTTATGACGAGGCTTTTTAATGAGATGTCCTTTTTGCAGCAATGAGGACTCACAAGTAAAAGACTCAAGGCCAACGGAGGATAACACAGCTATAAGAAGAAGAAGAATATGTGAACAATGTGGATCTAGATTTACTACTTTCGAAAGAATTCAATTAAGGGATTTGATTGTTATAAAAAGTAAAGGTCAAAAAGAAAATTTTGATCGTGATAAAATGTTCAGGTCTTTATCTTTAGCTTTAAGAAAAAGAAACATAGATAATGAAAAAATAGAAAAAATAGTTAATGCAATTGTTCGTAAATTAGAAAATTCTGGAGAAACAGAAATAAAGTCAAATATAATTGGCCAATATATCATGGAAGCTTTGCTTCATTTGGATCAAGTAGCTTATGTAAGGTTTGCATCAGTCTATAAAAATTTTAGAGAAGCAAAAGACTTTGAGGATTTTCTTGGAAACTTAGAAGACAAATAAATTAAGTGTCTCAAATAAATTATAAAATGATTGCTTTAGCTCATGATATTGCAAGAAAAAAGTTTGGCCAAACCTTTCCTAATCCAACCGTAGGTTGTGTAATTGCTAAAAATTCAAAAATTATTTCAAAAGCAGTAACTAATTTTTCTGGTAGACCTCATGCAGAAGAAATAGCATTGGCAAAAGCTGGTTCAAAATCAAAAGGCGCAACAATGTATGTAACTCTTGAACCATGTTTTCACAGTTCTCGAAATGGTTCATGCACTGATCAAATATTAAGAGCAGGGATAAAAGAAATATTTATTTCAGTCGCTGATCCAGATACTCGAACAAATAATAAAAGTATTAAGAAGTTAAAAAAAAATAATGTAATCGTTAATGTAGGCTTAGATAAGGATAAAACTTACAAGTTAAATAATTTTTTTTTTACAAGTATAAAAAAAAAACAACCAT
Organism: uncultured Alphaproteobacteria bacterium; assembly: GCA_902518985.1. Lineage (GTDB taxonomy): Bacteria > Pseudomonadota > Alphaproteobacteria > HIMB59 > CACPNW01. The sequence goes on from CABYIF010000008.1 coordinate 7,877, forward strand.
TTACAAAAGTAAAATTAGCTATTTCTGATGATGAAAAAATAGCATGGTATAATTATAAAAGTAAGTGGATATCAAATGAATATAGTCGAGAATATGCTCATAAACTAAGATCAATGAGTCAAGCTATTTTAACTACTTCAAAGACCTTAATGAAGGATAATCCAAGTCTAACAATTAGACTTAAAAAAAATCTAGAAACACACATTCCAATTATTGTTATTGATAAAGATCTTAAAATACCAACGAATTCAAAAATATTGAGAGACATATCCAAAAAAAGGATAATAATCTTTACTTCAAGAAAAAATAAAAAATATGAAGATTTAACAAAACTTGGTTGTGAGCTAATTTTTTGTAAACTAAATAAAGATAAGAAATTAAATTTAAAAAAAATTTTTTATATAATTTATTCTTTAAAAATTTCTGATATTTTAGTTGAAGCTGGAGGTATCTTCTTTACTGATTTGATAAAAAATAAACTAGTTGATGAATTACATATATTCAAATCAAAAAAAATTATAGGTAAAAATGGAAAACCAGCTATTTGGGGTAAAAGTTTGAGTGATTTAAAATTGTATTTGAGTGAAGTAAAAAAATTTAAAGAAGATAAATATTATAACTATAGGTTAATTTAATGTTTACTGGTATCATTCAAGATTTAGGCTATATTAAAAATTTAAGTAATGGATTGTATCAAATTACAACAAATCTTGATTTAACTAATTCTATGGAAGGTTCCTCAATTTCATGTAACGGTGTTTGTTTAACTGCAAAAAATATAAAACAAAATAAAGATAATACATTTATTTTTGAAGCAAACATAGGTGAGGAAACACTCTCAAGAACTAACTTAGGTAAAAATATTTTAACTGGTGAAAAAATTAATTTAGAAAAATCTCTTAAAATTGGAGAAGAGATTGGAGGACATTTTGTTTATGGCCATGTTGATACAATTACAACCGTAAAAAAAATTGTAAAGTTAAATAATAGTTGGGAATATTATTTTGATAAAAATTTTCAAAATAATAATAGATTTATAGCTGAAAAGGCATCAATTGCAATCAATGGAGTTTCTCTAACAATAGCAAATGTTTCACATGACGCATTTAATATTTCAGTTATAGAACATACCTATAAAAAAACTAATCTTCAGTATTTAAAAATAGATAATACTGTTAATGTTGAATTTGATTATTTAGCTAGGTTTATTTTTAAAAATGAATAAAAACAATAAAATAGATATTAACCTCTCATCAATTGAAGAGATAATTGAAGATGCTAAAAATGGCAAAATGTATATCTTGGTTGATGACCCTGATCGAGAAAATGAAGGTGATTTAATTATTCCGGGTCAGTATGCAAATTCAGAAGCTATTAATTTTATGGCAAAATATGGAAGAGGTTTAATTTGCTTAGCAATGACAAAAGATAGAATAGAGAAACTTGATCTGCCATTAATGAATCCTAATAACAAAAAAAACGATCTCACAGCCTTTACTGTTTCAATTGAAGCAAAAGAAGGAGTAACAACAGGGATTTCAGCCTCTGATAGAGCTCATACAATTTCCGTAGCTATTAATGATAATAAAAGTAAAGAAGATCTTGTTTACCCAGGCCATGTTTTTCCATTAATGGCTTGGGATGGAGGAGTGCTTGAACGCGCAGGTCACACAGAAGCTGCCGTTGATATATCCAAGATAGCTAATTTAAATCCTTCAGGAGTTATTTGTGAAATAATGAGTGAAGATGGTTCTATGGCAAGATTACCAGAAATTATAAATTTTGCCAAGAAGCACAATCTAAAAGTTGGGACTGTAAGTGATTTGATAAAATTTAGACTAAAAAAAACAAAAATAGTTGAACTTATTTCAGAAAGAAAATTTGAAAGTGAAATGGGTTCAGGCTTTATATTAAAGATTTTTCAAAATACAATTTCAGGAGAAAAGCATTATGCATTAGTTAAAAATTTAAAAAACACAAATTCCCCTTGTCTTGTCAGAATGCATAAGCTTAATATAACTAAAGATATTTTTGAGGAAAAAAATATTTTTGGAAGAGAAATTAAAAGTGCATTTCAATTGATTGAAAAATCTGGCTCTGGTGCCATTGTCTTAATTAACAGTGATATGTCTCCAAACATTCTTAAATCTTTTAATAAAAGAAAGAAAGCAAATAATAAGCTAGAACTTAGAGAATATGGAGTAGGAGCTCAAATTTTGTCACTACTTAACATAAAGAAAATAATCTTATTAACAAATACAAAAAAACGCATTATTGCTTTAGATGGTTTTAATATAGAAATAACTGATCAGCATAAAATATGAAAAAAAAAATATTAATTGTATCCTCTAATTATTACTCAGATGTATCTAATAACTTAGAGATGGGAGCCATTAATGTTCTTAAAGAAAAGAGTTTTGATTACGATATTATAAATGCACCTGGATGTTTTGAAATTCCCTTCTTAATAAAAAGTAATATTAATAACTATCGTGCTTTTATTGCATTAGGCTGCATAATAAAAGGAGACACCTACCATTTTGAAATAATTGCAAATGAAACTGCAAAAAAAATCATGGATCTTTCAATTCATAACTTAGTTCCAATCGGATTTGGGGTACTAACTTGTTATAATTTAGAACAGGCTTTAGTAAGAAGTGATCCTAAACAAAAAGATAAAGGTCGTGAAGCTGCATTAGCCTGTATAGCATTATTGAATTAAATGCAGAATTTAGTTAAGTCACAAACTCGACTTGCTTTTATTCAATATATTTTTCAGTCAGAATTTTTCAAATTAGACCAAAAAGAAAGTATAGAAGATTTTCAGAAATATTTTTATGATTATAATATTGCAGTTATTGGGGCAAAAAAAGAATATAAATTAAAATTTAATAAAAATTTTTTAAAAAAATTGAGTGAAAATTACATTAAAAGTTTTGATAAAAAGACAACAATAAATATTTTAAATAAAAATATTGATCTCGACAGAAAATTTGAAAAATGGAATTCAGTATTGAAGTCAATAATTTTTGCAATAATTTCAGAATTACAAAATTCTGATTTCAAACTCAGAAAGATTATTTTAAATGATTATTTAAATATTTCAAAAAGTCTTGTTACACAAAGAGAAACTAAGCTCATGAATGCAATAATACAAAAATTTATAGATGAACAAAATATATCAAGTTAACAATTTAAGTGAAGATTATATAATTAATAATTACTTAAGAAAATTAAATTTTAATAAAATAAATACTTTCAATTTTGAAAATGATGCTTCATATATTTTTCTTAAAAATAAAAAAGTTGTTATAACAACTGATTCTATCTCACAAGATATAGATTTTTTTAGAGGCGATAGCCCTAAATCTATAGCTTCTAAGATAACAACGATAAATTTATCAGACTTATCTGCAATGGGTGTTATGCCTAATGCATATTTACTAAATCTTTTTCTTCCTAATTATATAAATCATAATTGGCTAAGTGTATTTACAAATGAACTTTTAAAAATCCAAAAAAAATATAATTTTTATCTATTAGGTGGTGATTTATCTAAATCTAATAAACTAATATTATCATCAACTTTCTTAGGTTTGTCAAAAACTGATAATATTTTATCTCAAAATTCTATAAGTCTTAATAATGATATATGGGTAACTGGAAATTTAGGTGACTCATTAATTGGACTACAATTATTAAAGAAAAAAATTTCTATAAAAGATATTAAGATGAAGGAATATTTTATTAACAAATATTATTATCCTCAACCTTGTATGATTGGATCTAAGATTAGCAAATACGCTTCAGCTGTAACGGATATTTCTGATGGATTTATTGGTGATTTAAAAAAAATGCTAAATAATAAATATGGCGCTAAATTATATATAAAAAATTTTCCAACAAGCTCAAATTTAAAAAAGATATTTCAATCAAAAGTAATTGAAAATAAATATATTTTAAATTCTGGTGATAATTATGATTTAATTGTTATTTCTAGTAGTAAACACAGAAAAAAAATTTCTAATTTAGCAAAAAAAAATAACGTTAAAATTAGCCTTGTAGGCAAAATTATTCAAAATCCTCAAATAGTGGACGATTCAAATAATTCTTTGAATATTCCGCAAAAATTTGATCATTTTCGCTAATTTCTTGATTTTTTCAAAACTTTCTGACATATCACCACCAATTTTAAGGAGTTTTTAATGACAACAATGCAAATATTAATCATTTTATGTGGTCTGGCAGCCGTATTGTACGGCTTAATTACATCAAGACAAATTTTATCACTTGATACTGGCAATGATAAAATGAAAGAAATTGCTAGCGCTATTCAGGAAGGTGCTAGAGCTTATTTAAATAGACAGTATATGACAATTGGAATAGTCGGTGTAGTAATATTTGTATTAATATGGCTAGTCTTTGATCTAGCCTCAGGAATCGGTTTTTTTATTGGTGCTTTTTTCTCAGGAGCAGCTGGTTATGTTGGAATGAATATTTCAGTTAGATCAAATGTAAGAACAACTCAAGCTGCGAGTAAAAGTCTTGCAGAAGGTTTATCAGTTTCATTTAAGGCTGGAGCAGTAACAGGAATGTTAGTAGCTGGTTTTGCATTGCTTTCAATTGCGGTTTTTTATTTTGTTCTACATAATTCAGGATCATTTCCTGGCAGAGAAATTGTCGCTCCTTTAGTATCACTTGGATTCGGAGCTTCACTTATCTCTATATTTGCAAGATTAGGTGGTGGAATTTTTACAAAAGGCGCAGATGTAGGTGCTGATTTAGTTGGAAAAGTTGAAGCAGGAATTCCAGAAGACGATCCAAGAAATCCTGCTGTAATAGCTGATAACGTCGGTGATAATGTTGGCGATTGCGCTGGTATGGCTGCAGATCTATTTGAGACTTATGTTGTTACAGTAGTAGCGACTATGGTTTTGGCATCTATTTTTTTTGTAGGTAACTCATATACTATGATGTTTTATCCTTTGGCAATAGCAGGAGTTTGCACATTAACTAGTATAGCAGGAACCTATTTTGTAAGATTAGGTAAAAGTGAAAACATTATGGCCGCCTTGTATAGGGGGTTTGCAGTGACAGCAATATTATCAGCTGTGCTTTTATACTTTGTCACAGATTATGTTGTAGGATTAGAAAATAATTTAACTGTTGATGGAACAAATACACAATTTACTGGTATGTCTCTTTTCTTTTGTGGAATATTAGGATTAATTATTACTGGTTTAATTATTTGGGTTACAGAATATTATACTGGTACAAATTATAGACCAGTTCAAAGTATTGCCCAATCTTCAACTACAGGACATGGAACTAATGTAATTCAAGGACTTGCAATTAGTTTAGAAGCAACAGCACTTCCTGCTTTAATTATAGTAGCAGGTATTATTTCCACTTATTCATTGGCAGGTTTGTTTGGAATAGCAATAGCTGTAACAACTATGCTTGCGTTGGCTGGAATGGTTGTAGCTTTAGATGCTTATGGACCAGTTACTGACAATGCAGGTGGAATAGCAGAAATGTCAAACCTTGACGAGAACGTTAGAAAAACTACAGATGCTTTAGATGCTGTTGGAAACACAACAAAAGCTGTTACAAAGGGTTACGCTATAGGCTCTGCTGGTCTTGGAGCACTAGTTCTTTTTGCAGCATATACTGAGGATTTAGAGCATTTTGCTAAAGATCCATCAAGTCCACTTTACGTTGGCAAAATTGGAACAGTTAGTTTTGATTTATCAAATCCTTATGTTGTTGTTGGCCTTTTATTAGGAGGCCTTTTACCATTTCTATTTGGCGCTTTAAGTATGACGGCAGTTGGAAGAGCAGCAGGTTCAGTTGTATTAGAAGTCAGAAGACAGTTCAAAGAAATACCTGGAATAATGGAAGGAAAAGGAAAACCTGAATACGGAAAATGTGTAGATATATTAACAAAGTCAGCAATTAAAGAAATGATTGTTCCTTCTATGTTGCCAGTGCTCTCACCAATAGTTGTGTATTTTGTAATATTAACTATAGCTGGACAATCAAATGCGCTTTCTTGTTTAGGTGCTTTACTTTTGGGCGTAATTATAACTGGCCTTTTTGTAGCAATCAGCATGACAGCTGGAGGTGGTGCTTGGGATAACGCTAAAAAATATATTGAAGACGGAAATCATGGTGGTAAAGGTAGCGAGGCACACAAAGCTGCAGTAACTGGAGATACAGTTGGGGATCCATACAAAGATACAGCAGGACCAGCAGTAAATCCAATGATAAAAATTACAAATATCGTAGCGTTACTTTTACTTGCTGCTATATCTTTATAATTAAATTTTTATGGGGTGGTTGGAAGCTCTTGTTGAGCGCCAACTCCCCCAAACACTTTTTCGATTAATCCTCTTCTAACAACTTCGCTCTTTGTTTCATCTTTTATAAAATCAATATTATTTTTAGATTTTGTTAAATCATAAACACTTGAATTAACTATTTTATCATATTCGTTAAATTCAAAAACAAAAATAAAATTGTAACTAGTTTTTTTACCGAATATTGATTTTTTTTGATTTTTTTCTGAGTGATAAAAATATTTATTTTCTATTGGGTCAACAAAGCTTGGAACACCTAGTTTAGCAGTTAGTATTTCTTTATTTTTAAAATTAATATTATTTAAATCCTCTTGATTTAATATTTTTCCAGAATATGTTGTTTTGTTAGAACAATTAAATAACAAAAAACTAAAAATTATTATAATAAGAGCTCTGAACACAATATGATATTACATTATTTTACAAAAAAAGAAAATACTGAGAGTATTATTGCAACAAATATATATAAATCAATACTTAAAAGAAGTAATAATTTTTTAAGGCAGAACAATTTTTTTATCAATAAAGATTACAATACATCTTTTGAAATTGTTTCATTTATATTGATTATTTATATTAATCTTAATATTAAAAATTATAGTAAATATAAAAAAATTAATGATAATTTAATATCTATATTTATTTCAGATCTCGATGAGTCTTTAAGATCAAAAGGGATAGGAGACATGTCAATTGGTAAATATGTAAAATCATATGTAAAAAAATTTTATTTTAGATTGAGTAAGTTTCCCAGAAATACAGATTTTAATAGCAATGAAATATTTCATGATTATTTAAAATTAATTAAAATGATTAAAAACGATGAATATTTAAAAGCTTCTAAAAAATTTTTAAATTTATATAAAGAAATCTTAAATACTCACATGTCTTCACTAAGAAATTAATTTTTTTGTTTTTTTTTAAAAAATTTCTTGCAAATATAATATTTTCAAATATGTGGTGAGATATGGCTGTTCCAAAACGTAAAACTAGTGTTTCTAAACGAAATATGAGAAGATCTCACCTAGGTATCAAAAACATTAATGTAATATTAGATAAGGAATCTGGTGAGCCAAGACTTTCACATAGAATTGATAAATCTACTGGTACTTATAAAGGTAGACAAATTTTAAAGAAAAAAGAGAAACAAAATAACTAATTTAGAATGTCTGATAGACCTATAAACATTGCAATTGATGCAATGGGGGGAGAAGGTAGTCCTCATAAAGTTCTTAAAGGATGTGAAATATATTGTAGTAATAATTATCATCATGCAAATATGTATTTATTTGGTAATAAAGAACAAATTGAATCCCTAATTATTGAAAAAAAAATAAAAATAAAAAATTATAAAATATTTGATACTAAAGAAAACGTAAGTGATGATGATAACGCAAATACAATATTAAGATCTAGAAAAAATAGCAGTATTTTTAAGGGCCTTGAATTTGTAAAAAATAATCTCAATTCAGGATTTGTTTCAGCAGGAAATACTGCAGCAATTATGATTCTATCCAGATTACAACTTGGTATGATTGAGGGTATTGACAGGCCTGCTATATGTTCCCTTATTCCTAATAGAAAAAATTTCTCATTAATGCTTGATCTTGGTGCGAACGTATTAGTAAATGCATCAAATTTATTTCAATTTGCATTGATGGGTTATTCATATTTTTCAATTATTAATAAAAAAATTAAACCCACTATTGGTATTTTAAATATTGGCACTGAAAATAATAAAGGTTTGGAATTCTTACAAGAAGCTTCAGAATTAATTAAAAAAAGTTTCTTAAAAGAATATTTTATTGGATTCATAGAACCTAATAAAATAACTTCTGGCGATTGTGATATTATTATTTCAGATGGATATACAGGTAACATTATGTTAAAATCCGCTGAAGGAATATCTGATTATATTACTTCTAATTTAAAATTAATGTTTAAAAAATCATTAAAAAACAAAATAGCTTATAAATTGATAGAAAAAGATCTAATTAAATTAAAAGATCAAGTTAACCCAGATATTTATAATGGGGCAACTTTAATTGGTCTTAATGGTATTTCTATTAAAAGTCATGGAAGTGCCTCTCCAATTGCCTTTAGTCATGCTTTAAATCAATGCAGTAATTTCATTTCTAAAAATTTAAATAAACAAATTATCAATTCAATAAAAAATAAATGAATTTAAAAAAAAATATATCACGTGATAATATAGCAGATACAATTAATAAAGAATTTGGATTTTCTAGAAAAGAATGTCTAGAAATTGTTAATGATATATTTGATCTAATAATTGAAGGTCTTGAAATCAACGGATTTGTTAAAATTCACAATTTTGGTACTTTTAAAATGAAAAAAAAAGGAAGTAGAGTAGGTAGAAATCCAAAGACAAAACAAGAGGTTATTATCCAAGATAGATTAGTTATAACTTTTAAGGCAAGTAAAAAAATTATTGATTTTATTAACTCTAAAAATAATGAATAAAAAATATCTAAACATAAGTGAGGTATCAGAATTATTGGATCTAAAAGAACATACAATCAGATATTGGGACTCTATTGATCCAAATACTAATTTATTAAGATTTGAAGGTCTTTCAACTAAAAGTAGAGCTGGAACTAGATACTTTAATAGAGAAAATATATTGAAGTTAAAACGACTAAAAAAATTACTGTATGATAAGGGTAATAATAATTACTCAGTATTATTGGCGAAAGAAATTATGTCATCCAAAAAACCAAATTTTAGTTCAATTGAAAGTTCAAAATTATCAATTTTAGAAAATCCAAAAAAGACTGAAAAATTTAATCAGATTCTTAAAAATATGAGAATATTGTTAAAATAAAAAGAATAGATTTAATTTATTATAAAAAAATATATATATTTCAACTATTTAAAGCAATTATTTATACAAAAAATAATTGTAAAATTATTATTTTTTAGGTTTTATTTAGACCTCTTTTAAAATATATGAATTCAATCTTATTAGTAAGGAAACAAACTATAAGGAGTTTTTATGTTAAATAAGACTAGTCTATTTGGTATCATTGCTGCAACTATAGCATTTATCGCTGTACCAGCATTTGCTGCCGACACTTTTTTATCAGGTTCTGATTTTGTAGGTGTTACATTCTGGATTGTATCTGTAGGAATGTGGGCCGCTACTATATTCTTCTTTTATGAAGGTATGAGAGTTTCTGCAAAATGGAGAACTTCAATGGTTGTAGCAGGTTTAATTACATTTATTGCTGCAGTCCATTACATGTATATGAGAGACTTTTGGGTAGCTACAGGAGAATCGCCAGTTGTATATCGTTATATCGATTGGGTTTTAACTGTGCCACTTCAAATGGTTGAATTTTTCTTAATTCTTGTAGCTGCTGGTGCCGCTGTTTCTGGTGGTTCTTTCTGGAGACTTCTAGTTGGAACACTGGTAATGGTAATTGGTGGATATCTTGGTGAAGCTGGATATATTTCAGTTTTACTTGGTTTCATCATTGGTATGATCGGTTGGGCTGTTATCATTTGGGAAATTTTCCGAGGTGAGGCAAGCCAAGCTGCTACAACTAAAGAATCTGTAACCTCTGCATTTAATGCAATGAGATTAATTGTTTTAGTTGGTTGGGCTATATATCCACTAGGATATATTTTCGGTCTAATGATGGGTTCAGTTGATGCTGACACTCTTAACTGGATCTACAATTTAGCAGATTTCGTTAACAAAATTCTATTTGGTTTAATTATATGGAATGCTGCCGCTAAGGATTCAGCAACTGCATAAATAAACTAACAAAATTCTATAAAAACCCTCTATTTAGAGGGTTTTTTTTATTAAAACATTGACTTAATTTTTTATAATATGTATTGGCTTCGCGATGAAAACTTACTCTCTTAAAAAAAATGATATTAAGAAAAAATGGCTCATTATTGACGCTAAAAATGCGGTTCTAGGCAGGCTAGCCGTTTTATCAGCAAATATTTTAAGAGGTAAAAATAAGCCAGAATATACACCCAACCAAGATTGTGGTGATAATCTTATCATTATCAATTCAGATCATGTCGCTTTGAAAGGCAAAAAAGCTGACAACAAAATCTATTATAGACACACTGGATTTCCTGGTGGAATTAAAGATACTACTCCTAATAAAATGAAGGAAAATAACAAATCTGATGAGATCATTAAGCTAGCTATAAAAAGAATGATTCCTTCAGGGCCTCTTGGAAGGCAGCAATTATCTAATTGTAAGATATACAGAGATGAAAATCATAAGCATGAGGCTCAAAACCCTGAAATTATTAGTTTAAGTGAATTAAACAGAAAAAATGTAATTTAAATATGGATAATCAAGAAGAAAAACCAAATCAATTGGATACTAAAGAAAGAGCATATGCTACTGGAAAACGAAAGAATTCAATAGCAAGAGTATGGCTTAAACGTGGAAATGGTAATATAAAAATCAATGGTAAATCACTGGATAAATACTTTTCTAGGCCTGTATTACAGATGATAGTAAATCAACCCTTAAATGTTGTACAATCAGAAGATGGCTACGAAATTATGGCAACTGTTAGGGGTGGCGGTTTATCTGGTCAAGCAGGTGCTATAAGACACGGTATAAGTAAAGCTCTTAGTTTGTATGATATATCAAATCGTCCAGCATTAAAAAAAGTTGGCTTTTTAACAAGAGACCCAAGAGTTGTTGAAAGAAAGAAGTCAGGTCTTGCTAAAGCAAGAAGAAGCTACCAGTTCTCAAAAAGATAAGTTTCAATGATAAATAAGATTAACGTGGCCGTTTTAGGCTCAACTGGTTATGTTGGTATGGAATTAGTTAAAATTCTATCAAATCATGAAAATGTTAATATTAATTTTTTAGGCTCAGATTCAACTAATAATGTTTTTTTAAAAGATATTAAAAATAAAAAAGAATATTCAAATTTACCATTATTAAAAGATAATAATTCATTTGATCCATTAAAATCTGATTATGTTTTTCTTGCTCTTCCTCATGAAATTTCTAATCAATACGTTAATAATATTTACGACAAAATTAAGATTATAGACTTGTCAGCTGATTTCAGATTAGATGATATAAATATTTATAAAGATAATTATGGAGATAATCACTGTTGTGGCCAATATTTAAAAAATTTTGTCTATGGATTAGCTGAAATAAATAAATTAAATATATCTGAAGCCAAAAATATATCCGTACCAGGTTGCTATCCAACATCAATTTTATTGCCTTTAATTCCACTATTAAAAAAAAATCTTATTAATTCAGATAACATTATTATTGATTCAAAATCAGGATATAGTGGTGCTGGTAAAAAATTTGATATTAATAATATCAAATCAGAAAATGATCTTAACTTTTATAATTATAATACTAATTCACATCGACATATATCAGAGATAAGGCAAGAACTACTAAAATTTAATATAGATCAGAATTTATCATTTTCTTTTAATCCACATATAATGCCAAATTTTAGAGGTATGATGTCTACAATATACTGCGATTTAAATATAAATGTTAAAAAGTCAGATATTATAAATGTTTATAAAAAATTTGATGAAAATAATTATTTTATTAAATTTATAGAAGAAAATGAAAGGCTTGATATTTTTTCTGTTCTAAATACTAATTTTTGTAAAATAAAAATATTTAACCACCATAGTGAAGATAAAATTATTATAGTATCTAATATTGACAACTTAATAAAAGGTGCATCGGGTCAAGCTGTACAATGTTTTAATTTAATGGAAAAATTTGAAGAGACTAAATCTCTAATATTATGAATAATTTATTTATATATATAATTTTATTATTATTATTATCATGTGGATATCCAGACATAGATACAGTTCCAGATTTCAGAGATGTCAATTTAACTTCTGATGAAATTATTGATTATTGTTCAAATTCACACACAATTAAAAAAAATATAGAAAAATGTGTTAATGATTATAAAAGTAAAAAATAATTATGAAAGAACTTAATATTTGTATTGCAGGATTAGGAAATGTGGGATCCTCTTTAATCGAGTCTATAGAAAAAAATAATGATTATATTAATAGAAAAAGCTCTAATCAAATAAACATAATTGGTATTTCTGCTAAGTCAAAAAAAAAGAAAAGAAATATAGAGATTAGTAAATACAATTGGTTTGACAATCCAGTGGATATGACTTTGTTAGAAAATTGTGATGTTATTGTTGAATTGATTGGAAATGAAAAAGGTATAAGTTACGAACTTATTGAGTCAGCTCTTAAAAATAATAAGCATGTAGTTACTGGCAATAAGGCATTAATTGCAAATCACGGAAATTATCTTTTTAATTTAGCTGAGTATAATTCATTAGCTTTATCTTTTGAAGCTGCAGTTGCTGGAGGCATACCTATTATTAAAACAATAAAAAATAATATTTCATTTAATAAAATTAAAAAAATATCTGGAATATTAAATGGAACTACAAATTATATATTAACTAAAATGGAAGAAGATAATTTATCTTTTGAAGATGTGTTGCAAATTGCAAAGGATAAAGGATTTACTTCTGATCATGAAGCAGATTTAGATATAGAAGGATTTGATGCAGCACATAAGTTAACTATTTTATCCACCTTATGTTTTGGTTCAGACTTAAATTTTAAACAAAATTATATAGACGGTATTTCTAACATTAAAATTGAAGATATTAGTTTTGCAAAAAATATTGGATATAAAATAAAGTTAGTTTCTGAGTCAAGTATAATTAATGGTGAAATATATAATTTTACATCACCAAAATTAGTGAGTTTTAATAATCCTTTAGCTAATGTTGGAGATGCATTAAATGCAATAAATCTAGAAACAGATCATTTAGATAATCTTTTTCTTGAAGGTCAAGGAGCAGGGGGCAAGCCTACAACTAGTTCAGTTTTATCAGATTTATATGAGATCTCTCAAAATAATAATTTTAATAATTTAGGTTTTAAAACTAAAGATTTAATAAAATATAAGAAATTTAATTTAGAAAATATAATAAATAGCTATTACTTAAGAATCATGACTGATGATAGATCTGGAGTTTTATCTTCAATTACAAATCATTTTACAGATTCTGGTATATCTGTTGAAAAGATTTTGCAATTACCTGATAATAGTAATTTAAATGCACCAATTCCTATTATTATTACAACACACAAAATTCAAAGAGAAATACTTAATAATGTAATAAATAAAATTGAAAAATTAAGTTTTGTAAAAGAAAAAATTACAGTCTTACCAATTCATGATAATTAAGTTTAGTGCTATTGAATAAATCATTAACAAATAAAATTTGGCAAGAAAAACAAATCGATAATAATATTGTTGAAAAACTCTCTCAAAAGAAATCAATTTCTCAAATTTTTGCAAAATTATTATTATCAAGAGGTATAGACGAGGAAAACATAGATGAATTTTTAAACCCAGATATCACTGCTCAAATACCGAACCCCTTTGTTTTAAAAGATATGAAAAAAGGTGTTGATAGATGTTTAATTGCGTTAAAAAACAAAGAGAAGATTGGCATAATAGCAGATTATGATGTAGATGGGTCTACTTCTGCTTCAATTTTATTTAAGTTTTTAAATAATTATACATCAAACATCGTTTACAAAATACCTAACAGGTTATCTGAGGGTTATGGTCCAAATCTTAGATTAATGGAGGAGATGAAACAAGAAAAAGTTAAATTACTCTTTACACTCGATTGTGGAACATCAGCTTTTAATACTATAGATCATGAAGATTACAAAAACTTAGAAGTCATAGTTATTGATCATCATTTAAGTGAATATAAATTACCAAAAGTACATTCTGTTATAAATCCTAATAGATATGATGAAGATAATAATAATTACAAAGATTTTGCAGCAGTTGGTGTTACTTTTTTATTTTTAATGGCGCTAAGAAAAGAAATTAGAAATCTAAAATTATATCCTAATGTAAAAGAGCCTAATTTACTATCTTACTTAGATTTAGTAGCAGTTGGAACAATATGCGATATTGTTAACATTAAAAACTATAACAGATCTCTTGTTAAAAAAGGATTAGAGCTTGTAATTAAAAGACATAATAAGAGTATTGCAAGTATTATTGATAATTCAAATATTACTTACACTCCATCTTCAAGAGATATCGGTTATATTGTAGGGCCTCAAATAAATGCTGCAAGTAGAATTGATGACTCATCTTTAGCATCAAAATTATTAATTAGTAATGATATAAATGAAATAGGTACTGTTTCTAAAAAATTATTTTTAATTAATGAAAAAAGAAAATTAATTGAAAATAAAGTTTTTCATGAAGCATTAGATCAAATTGAAAAACAAAAAAATAATAAATTTTTTATATTGTATAAAAATAGTTGGCATCATGGGGTTTTAGGAATAGTTGCTAGTAAAATTGTATCAATTTATAATAAGCCTACGTTTGTCATATCTTTTAACAACAATAAAGGAGTAGGATCAGGGAGATCTATAGACCAAGTTGATATAGGAAGTATAGTTCTTGAATTAAAAAATAATAATTTGATAGAGGAAGGAGGTGGTCACAAAATGGCTGTAGGTATAAAATTAAATATTAATAAAGTAGACAGTTTAAAAAAATATTTAAATAATAAATTTGCTATTTATAATAATAGTATATTTGAAAAAATTTTAAGTTATGATCTTCAATTATCTGTTAATCAAATTAATTCCGAACTTCTTAATATTATAGAACAAATGGAACCATACGGCAAAGGAAATGAAGAGCCTCAATTTTTGATAAAAGATATTATGGTTGAAAAAATAAAAGTACTAAAAAATAAACATATTTTAATTTTCTTTAAAAATGATTTAGGTTCAAATTTAAGAGGAATATCCTTTAACTGCATTGATACTCAGTTAGGTGACTATATTTCTAAACATAATTTATATAAATTTGATTTTTTATGCTCAATAAAAAGGGATAATTTTTCAAATAATGATTTACCACAAATACAAATCATTGATGCAAAAGTTATCAATTAAATAATTTGAAAAAATATATTATATCCACTATATAGCTTATTTTAGACCCCTTCGTCTATCGGTTAGGACATCAGGTTTTCATCCTGAAAAGAGGAGTTCGATTCTCCTAGGGGTCGCCATAATTATGGCTTCAATATTATTGAGCCTACAGATTTTCTTGATTGTATTAATTCATGCGCTTCTGATGCATCTGATAATTTAAATTTTTTATAAATATTAGGAGTTATATCTTTATTTTTAATTTTCTCAAAAAGTCGATTACTAGATAAATTTAATTCTTCTCTGTTTCTTATGTAATGCATTAATGTTGGTCTAGTAAAATAGAGACTTTTTGGATTAAAAGTACTATGTAAATCTACACTATCAATCATACCAGATGACTGCCCAAAAGAGACCATTAAACCTCTGTGGTTTAAACATTTTAAAGAAATCTCGAAAGTATCTTTGCCAACTCCATCATAAACAACATTAACGCATTTCTTTTTAGTTATTTTTAAAACTTCTTCATATACATCTGAATTTTTGTAATTAATTATATATTCACATCCATTTTTTTTGGCTAAATCTGATTTATCTTCGGTACTAACTGTTCCAATCATTTTGGCACCATTAGATTTTGCCCACTGGGATGCTATTAAGCCAACGCCTCCTGCTGCTGCATGAAATAAAAATATTTCATTTTTTTTTATTTTATACAACCTTTCAAATAAATATTCTACGGTCATGCCCTGCAATAAAATAGAAGCTGCCTCATCGTTAGAAATAAAATCAGGTAATTTAATTACTTTATCAGCTTCAAAATCTCTGATTTCACAATATGCTCCTAGAGGTGGACTAAATGAATATGCAACTCTATCGCCAATTTTTAAATCATTTACACTATTACCAATTTCTATTATCTCACCTGCAGCTTCTAATCCTAAACAAAATGGTAAATCAACAGCTAATGGATAGATTCCTGATCTATGATATGTGTCAATATAATTTAATCCAATAGATGTTTGCTTAATTCTTACTTGATTATCCGGAACATTATCTGAAATATTATAACTTTGATATTTTAAAACTTCTGGACCACCAAGTTGTGAAACTACTATTCTGTTAGGCATTTTTTTTTAAATTATTATATATCTTTTGGAATTCAATTAAGCAATCTGGATTAACTAAAGTATCTAAATTTGATACATTTTCACCATTTATTAAATTTTTTATTAATATTTCTACAATTTTACCACTTCTAGTTTTTGGAATTTCTTTGACTGAATATATTTTTGCTGGAACATGCTTAGGAGATAACTCTTTTTTAATTTTACTGATTATTTCATTTTTAATAGAATTATTAAATTTTATTTGATTATGGGTAACAACAAATAAGATTATTTCTGTTCCATTTAAATTATTACGCTCAACAGCTATGCCTTCGGAAATATTTTTTAAATTTTCAATTACTCTGTATATTTCGGCAGTTCCAATTCGAACACCACCAGCATTAAGAGTCGCGTCTGATCTTCCTAAAATTACATAACCATTGTTTAGAGTTTTAATGCAATAGTCACCATGACACCATATATTAGGAAATTTTAAAAAATATGAACTTTTATATTTTTTAAAATTAACATCATTCCAGAAATAAAGGGGCTTAGAAGGAAATGAAGATTTACATACTAACTCTCCTTTTTTATTGATTAAGCTTTTGCCACTTTCATCATATATATCTACATCCATTCCTAAACCAGCACATTGTATTTCTCCACTAAAAACAGGAGATGATGGGTTGCCTAGTACAAAACAAGACACAATATCCGTTCCTCCACTAATAGAAGCTAGTTGTATATTTTTTTTGATTGAATTGTATACATATTCAAAAGTTTCTTTCACTAGAGGAGAACCAGTTGAAGCTAAAATTTCAAGTTTGCTAAGTTCAAATAATTTATTTATTTTTATTTTATAATTTTTAAGAGTATCTAAATATTTTGCACCAATGCCAAAAAACTTAATTTTTTCTTTTTCAGCTATTTCAAAAAGATATTCTTTATTTGGAATAAATGGAGATCCTTCATAAAGAATTATTTTAGCTTTAGATGCCAATGATGACACAAGCCAATTCCACATCATCCATCCACAAGTTGTGAAATAAAAAACTTTATCATTTGCATTTATATTACAATGGATTTTATGCTCTTTTTTATGTTGAATTAATGAGCCCCCGGCTCCATGAACTATACATTTGGGTATACCTGTTGTTCCACTTGAATATAGAATATAAAGAGGATGATCAAAAGAATATTTTTTGAATTTATTATATAAAAATTTTGATCTTAAAATCTCTTTCCAATCAGTATACAAAAAGTCAGTTTCTATATCGGATATTTTTTTCTCATAAGGTATAATAATTACATTTTTAATACTTGGAATATTATTTAAAATATCTGGTATTATTGATGTAGTTATTATTTTTTTTTGGTTATAGTAATAATAATCTGTAACAATTAATATTTTTGGTTCTATTTGTTTAAAACGGTCTATTATAGCTTGTTTTCCAAAATCAGGAGAGCAAGATGACCATATAGCTCCTATTTGTGCGGTAGCTAAAAATGATATTACAGTTTCCGCAAAATTTGGAAGAATAGCAGCTACTCTATCACCCTCAAATATTTTTTTTGATTTAAAAAAATATGAAACTTTAAAAACATTTTCTCTTAATTTTTTCCATGAGTATACGTATCTTTTCTTATTTTCTGTGTACGAAATTATTGCTATACTATTATCATTCCTTGTTAAGCAGTTTTCAGTGTAATTTAATTTTGATTTTAAAAAAAATTTTGTTTTAATAAAATCATCATCATGCTCATATATTTTTCCTTTTTTGCTGCCTATTATATTTGTAAATTTCCATATTTCATTCCAAAAGTCTTTTTTATTTTTAACACTCCATCTGTGTAAATCTTCGTACGAATTTATATTTAATTTTTTATCCAAAGAATTAACAAACTTCTCTAAATTGTTTTTTAAGTTTTTTGGGGACCACAACTTCAAGTTGTGCATTATAATTTATTTCTTTTTATTATCTTTGAGTGATCGTATTCTAACAATTACGTCAATATTATGTAATGTCAAACATGCAGGTATTGAGGGAATATCCAAATTAATATTTTTTGTTGGAATATCATGAATTTTACCTTCATCTTCAATATAAAGATGATAGTGAGATTTATTATTTGTGCAATAAAGTGATTTATTTTGATCTACAACAATCTCCCTAATTAAACCAAGGCTAGTAAACTGTTTTAGAGTATTATAAATTGTTGCCATTGATATTTTTCTATTTTCTTTTTTGACCTCATCTAATAAATTTTCAGCAGTTACATGTCTGTCGCCTTTTTCGAACAGCATTTTTGCTAGAACACGTCTTTGTTTAGTTGGCCTTATCCCACTATCTTCAATTTTTCTTAAAGCTATGTTATAAGCACTAAATGGGTCAAATACATTGGTTTCCGAACTCATAATAAATAATTATCTATGAAATACATATTTTCTGCAATTTTTCTATATTTTTTTTCAGGTTTAATCCTATTTTTATTTCAAAGACGAATACTTTTCAACAAATCTGGATATCCAGGTTCCCCAGAAGATTATGAATTAACTAACATAAGGGAAATATATATTCCAACTAAAGATAATGTTAGCCTTTTGTCATGGCTTAATTTAGGTAACCCAAAACTACCATTATTAGTTTATTTTCATGGAAATTCCTTTCATATAGGCGATAGAGCTCATAGAATTAAGAAATATATCAATGAGGATTGGAATGTTTTAATAGTTTCATGGAGAGGGTTTGGAGGCAATAAAGGCAATCCAACTGAAAAAAATCTTTATCTTGATGGTGAGGCAGTAATAAATTGGATTGATAAAAAAACGCAATTTAACATCAAAGAAATTGTGATATATGGGGAATCGTTGGGATCTGGAGTCGCAGTTGAACTTGGAACCAGATATCAATTTTTATCTATAGTATTGGAGGCCCCTTTTACATCTATAGCGGATATAGCTAAAAATAGATATCGTATCTTTCCAACAAGTTTTTTAGTAAAAGATAAATTTGATAATTTTTCTAAGATAGATAAAATTAAATCACCTTTATTAGTTATTAGTGGCAAAAAAGATGAAATTGTTCCACATAATCATAGTATTAAATTAATGGAAAAGGCTAAAGTTTTAAAAAAGAGTGTTTTTGTTGACGAAGCAATACATAATAATTTATATGATTTTGCCATTGAAAAAGAAGTAATAAAATTTAATTTAAAGTTATGGAAATAGATTTAACACTATCATATGTAGGTATACTAAGCTTAATTGTATTCGTACTGGCATACGCTGTAGTTATGGCAGAGGAATTTAGTCATCTAAGAAAATCAAAACCTGTTATTATATCAGCTGCTGTCATATGGGCGATTATTGCATATCATTTTGCTGGTGATAAAGATTACGGCCATGAGATAGAACATGCGCTTGAACATAATGTTTTAGAGTTTGCTGAACTCTTTTTATTCTTATTAGTTGCAATGACTTACATTAATGCTCTTGAAGAAAGAAAAGTTTTTGACAATGTTAGATATCAATTAACATCAAGAGGATTTAGTTTCAGACAACTTTTTATATTTACTGGAATAATTACTTTTTTCCTTTCACCCATTGCCGATAATCTAACAACCGCACTTGTAATGTGCTCTGTAGTAATGGCATGCGGTAAAGGAAACTCAAAATTTATTTCAATTGGTTGTATAAATATAGTTGTAGCAGCAAATGCTGGTGGGGCTTTCAGCCCATTTGGTGATATTACTACATTGATGGTATGGCAAGCCGGTATTGTAGAATTTTTTACTTTCTTTAAAATATTTTTCCCATCTGTAATAAATTATATAATTCCAGCAGCTGTAATGTATTTCTTTATACCTAATGAAAAACCAGCAGTAAGTTCAGAAAAAGTTATTATTAAAAGAGGTGGAAAATTTATAATTTTTTTAGGATTATTTACAATATTTAGTGCAGTTAATTTCCATAATATTCTTCACTTGCCGCCCATGTTAGGAATGATGTTTGGCCTAGGTCTTTTAGGTCTATTTTCTTTTTATTTAAAAATAACATACAATGCATCTGAAGAGGATGAAAAATTTGACTTTTTTAAAAAAGTATCAAGAGCTGAATGGGATACATTATTATTTTTCTTTGGAGTTATACTAAGTGTAGGTGGATTAGGATTTATAGGATACCTTACAGTAGTATCAGAATTTTTATATGTTGGCTTAGGCCCAACAATGGCAAATGCTATTGTTGGGGTATTGTCAGCTATTGTTGATAATATTCCAGTTATGTTTGCAGTTATTACAATGAGACCTGAAATGTCCATAGATCAGTGGTTATTAGTAACCCTGACTACTGGAGTTGGAGGAAGTTTATTATCAATTGGATCTGCTGCTGGTGTAGCTTTAATGGGACAAGCTAGAGGATACTATACTTTCTTTGGTCATCTTAAATGGACACCTGTTATTTTTGTAGGTTATGTAGCTAGTATTTATCTTCATGTTCTAATGGCTGACTTGCCTTGGTAATTTAAATTATCAATAGCTAAAAAAATTATCATACTAAATATTAAAATAATACCGGCAACAAATGAAGCTTCATTAAATCTATAAACACTAATCAATTTATAGAGATATGAGGGTAAAGTATCAAAATCTTGATCTTTAAAAAATGAAATTATTGTAAAATCACCAAAAGTAATAACTGTTGAAAATGCAAAAACAAAAATTATGTTTTTTCTTATAAGTGGTAGTAAAATTATAAAATAATTTCTTATACTAATACGAAAAGTTTGTTGAAAACTTTGATAATTTAAAAATATATTTTTTAGATTATTAAAAAGTATTAATATAGAAAAAGGTATTAAAAAAAGACAATTAATTAAAATTATAACTAAATATTTAAAAAAATGTAAATATCTTAATTCACCTAATATAATAAAGTAGCCAAGACTAAAAATAATTGGTGAAATTATTATCATTGATGAACTTATTAAAAAAATAGATTGTTGAAAAAATATATTTTTATAATTTATCACTAATATTGATGAAATTATAAAACCAACTATACTGACAATTACTGCCGTAGTTATTGAAATTATTAATGAATTAAAAAAAGATTCTAAAAATTTTGCATTAATTAATGTTGAATAATATCCATTATGAATAAAATTATATACTACACAAAGGATTGGTGAAAAGAAAAAGATTGAAAAAAATATAATTAGTAAAAAATCTATAGTTTTAATGAATTTATATTCTTTATGAGGATGGATAAAATTAATTTGATCTACATCAAAAAAATTTGAACCTTTTAATTTGTAAAAACCAATAAATAAGAAAAATAAACAAATAAATATTTGTAAAAAACTGAGTAAAATTGCCTTATTAAAATTTAGTTCAAAAAGTGCATATTGATAAATTGCCACCTCAATTGTTGAGTACATAGGGCCCCCACCTAAAGCCATAACGATTGCAAAACTTAAAAAGCAGAGTGAAAATATTATTGAGAAAACGCTTAAAAAATTTTGTTTAATATATGGTAATTCCAATCTAATAAGATTTCCTAAAAATTTAATATTTAGAGATCCAGATATTTCATAATATTTTGATGGAATGCTATTTAATGATTGGATAAATAATCGGGTTGCAAATGGTGTATTTAGAAGTGTATGGGCTATTAAAATTGCTTTTATCCCAAAAATTGTCTCAATGGATAAGTATTTGTACAAATTAAAATATGAATTATAAAATCCGTTATTTCCGTAGAGCTTAATAACTGCATAAACTATTAAGATTGTTGGAATTACAAAACAAAATCCACAAAGAGAAATAATAAATTTAATTATTTTTAAATCCTTATGCCTATTTAATGCTAATGCGAATGGAATAGCTAAAAAACAACTTAATATTGCAGAAACAAAAGCTTGATAAACTGAAAAATAAATTAATCGATGCGTATAAGAATTTTGAAAAAAATCAAAAAATAAATTCAAATCATAATTAACTTTTGAAAAAATACCTATGAAAGGTAATAAGATTATTAATCCAAAGAAAAATAATACTGAAAAGTTAGATTTGTAATACAACTTATTTAAGAGGCATTAAGCCATTCATTAATCCATTTTTCTTTATTTATATTAATCTCTTTTGGATCTATTTGAATAAAATTAGGTATTTCTAATTTATTAAATGCCTCAGGCAAATCTTTAATTGTTGTTACTGGATACATTATATTTGTAGACGGAATTACTGATTGAAATTCTTCTGACAGCATAAAGTTAAGAAATATATTTGCTAAATCTTTATTTTTTGAATTATTTAAGATTCCAGCAAATTCAATTGTTATATAATTTCCTTCTTCAAAGGTTGTTGCGCGAATATCATATCTGTCTTCAAACATAATATGAGCTGCAGGAGATGTAGTATAACTTAATACCATATCTGCTTCTCCTGCCATAAAAAAATTATAGTATGCATCCGTCCAACCTTTTGTAACAGAAATAATTTTTTTATTTAATTTTTTCCATTCAGTAGCAGCTTTATCTCCATATATAGCTTTCATCCAAGTTAATAATCCTAATCCTGGGGTAGAGGTCCTGGGGTCTTGAATTACAATTCTGGCATTAGTAGAATTAATTAACTCATCCATAGATTTTGGAGGTGTTTCTAAACTTGCCTCATTATATACAAAAGAAAAGTAGCCAAAATTATATGGAACAAATTTATTACTTTCCCAATTTAATGGTAAATTTATAAAAGTGTTTATATTGTTAATATTATGAGTTGTGAAAAGCTCAGATTTATCTGCTAGGTCAAATAAATTCATATCAAGACCTAAAACTATATCTGCCTTAGAAGTATCACCTTCTAAAATTACTTTATTTAATAATGTTGCCGCACTGTCAACTGCTATAAAATTAACATCTGTATTATATTTTTCTTCAAATATTTTTTCAATAATAGGTCCCGGACCCCATTCAGAAACAAAAGAGTCATAGGTATAAATAGTTAGTTTATTAGCATAGATTGAAAAAGAGATTAATAGGGTAGTAAAAAAAATTAGAATTATTTTCATATTTCCTCCGCTGGCATTATCCAGATCAGGTTAAAAGGGTATAAATCTCAGCATTTAAGCACCCCTAATATTATTATAGTTAATATTATTTTAGAAAACAAACATAAAAGAATTGTTTTTAATTTATATATGAATATAACAATTTTTTTCGGGGAGTAGCGCAGCCTGGTAGCGCACCTGGTTTGGGACCAGGGGGTCGAAGGTTCGAATCCTTTCTCCCCGACCATCAGACTCTTGCCTATTTTTCGTCAACTTTTAAACTATATAAAGAAGATTAAATATGATTAGAACAACAATTGGACAATTTGCAAATTCTCTTGGTTTAAATAAAGATCAATATATTCCTAAAGAAGGGGCATCATTTTCTCTATTTAAAATAGAAATTCTCTCAGGGTTAACAGTTGCAATAGCATTAGTCCCTGAGGCTATAGCATTTGCATTTGTTGCAGGCGTTGCACCATTATCTGGTTTATATGCAGCTTTTATAATTGGTCTAGTAACTGCCTTAATAGGTGGTAGGCCAGGAATGATATCAGGTGCCACGGGAGCATTAGCAGTGGTAATGGTATCTTTAGTTGCAGAACATGGAACTCAATATCTTTTTGCTACGGTTATTTTAATGGGAATATTACAATTATTAGCAGGTATTTTTAAATTAGGTAAATTCATGAGAATGGTACCACAACCAGTTATGTTAGGTTTTGTAAATGGATTAGCAATTGTTATTGGTCTTTCACAATTACATCAATTTCAAATAATTAATTTAGATGGATCTTATACTTGGATGTCTGGTGAAGTCTTAACTTATTCATTAGTACTTGTTTTTTTAACAATGTTAATAATCTGGTATCTTCCAAGAGTAACTAAAATAATACCATCTACCTTAGCAGCAATACTTTTAGTCACATCTCTAGTATTGTTACTAGATTTACCAGTTCCAAGAGTAGGAGATTTAGCCAGTGTTGCTGGAGGATTGCCAGAATTTTCAATACCAATAGTTCCACTTAATTTTGAAACTTTAATTATTATTTTTCCATATGCTGTAATTTTAGCTGCTATAGGTTTAATTGAAAGTTTATTAACATTAAATTTAGTTGGAGAGTTAACAAACAAAAAAGGTGGAACTAGTCAAGAGTGTTTAGCTCAAGGATTTGCAAATACCATTACCGGTTTTTTTGGTGGTATGGGAGGTTGTGCTATGATCGGTCAGTCCATGATTAATGTAAAGTCTGGAGGAAGAACAAGAATAGCAGGCATTACAGCAGCATTGTTTTTACTTATTTTTATTTTATTCACTTCTAATTTAATCGAACTAATTCCGATAGCTTCACTCGTAGGCGTAATGTTTATGGTTGTTATAGGAACATTTGCTTGGAACTCATTAAAGTTATTATTTTATGTACCTAAATCAGATGCTTTAGTTATAATTTTAGTAACTATAATAACTGTTCTGGAAGATTTAGCAGTTGCAGTTGTTGCTGGAGTAATAATAAATGCTTTAGTATTTGCATGGAAATCTGCATCAAGAATTAGAGCAATTGAGAGACAATCCCAAACTGAGAAAGGTGCTAAAGTTTATGAAATTGAAGGCCCTCTATTTTTTAGTTCAACAAATAGCTTCTTAGATATTTTTAAACCAGATGAAGATCCAGATTTAGTAATTATTGATTTTGCAAACTCAAAGGTAATTGATCAATCAGCTCTTAAAGCAATTGAAGATATTGCTGAAAGATACTCAAAAACAGGTAAAAGAGTTAAATTAAGACATCTGACTAAAGATTGTCATCGATTACTTAGAAGAACAGGTCAGCTAATTGTTGATAGTGATGATGATCCTGATTACGGAGTAGCAGTTGATTACGGTGTTAAACTTGGTATTTTTGGAAAATAAATAACATCTAAAGAGTAATTTAAATTAAATTTAATATAATTTTACTTTTATATTTAAACCTCTATAGGATGAAAAAAATAAATTTGTATTTTAAATCTATTAGTTGCTTTTACTTTACTTTTTATTTTCCCCAATTTTTGTGACTGAATTTTCCAAATATAATCTAAGTGAAACGCTAAATAAATCATTAAAAAATATAAATTTTAAAAATCCTACTCCAATTCAAGATATATCCATACCCTTAATATTAAAAGGAAATGATATCCTGGGTTCAGCTCAAACTGGAACTGGTAAAACAGCAGCTTATTCAATTCCCATTATAGAATTGCTTTTAAAATCAAAGAAATCTTCAGTGTTAATCCTTATTCCAACTAGAGAATTAGCTAAACAAGTACTCAATGTTATTCACTCATTATTAGGTTTTAAATCTAAAATTAACTCAGTTTCTTTAATTGGAGGCGAGTCAATGAGTAAACAGTTATCACAACTAAAAAGAAGGCCTAGAATTTTTGTTGGTACACCTGGACGAATTAATGATCATTTAGAGAAAGGTACGGTTAATTTTAAGTATGTTAAACATTTAGTATTAGATGAAACTGACAGAATGCTTGATATGGGTTTTGAAGTTCAAATAAAAAAAATTTTAAAACATATTAAAAACCAAAAACAAATATTAATGTTTTCAGCAACAATTCCAAAAGATATTATTAAATTATCATCAAAGTATTTAACTGATGCTGTTCGTGTTTCTATTGGAGACTCAAACGAAGTTGCTAAAAATATAACACAAGAAATTAAAGAACTTAAATCAGATGAAAAACTTCCTGAATTAATTAAACAAATCAATGAGCGAAATGGATCTATTCTTATATTTGTAAAAACAAAATATGGAACAGAAAAATTAGCAAAATCTTTATCAAAAAATAAAATAAAGTCCTTCCCTCTTCATGGAGGCTTGCGTCAAAGTAAAAGAAATACAGTAATGAAGAAATTTAGAGAAATGAAATTCAGAATATTGATAGCAACAGATGTTGCAGCAAGAGGTCTCGATGTTCCTCACATTGAACATGTTATTAATTATGATTTACCTCAGTTAGCAGAAGATTTTATTCATAGAATTGGAAGAACTGCACGTGCAGGTCTTAAAGGAGTTGCCCTTACTTTTGTAACAAAGGGTGATTTTAATAAATGGAAAGAAATACAAAACATATTAAATCCTAATAAAAAAAATTATAAACCTAAAAAGGTTTCTAAAAAAAATTTTAATAAGAATAAAAATTTATATCGTAGTAAAAAAAATCTAAGATTTGATAAAAATAACAAATATTTTAAACATAATAAATTATCAGAAGACTTAAAATTAAAAGATAAAAAATATTTAAAAAAAAGACCATCTAGTAAAAATAAAAAATATGGAAATGATTATCAACCCAATAATATAAAAGAATCGAAAATTGATTTTAAAAGAAAAAATTCAGATACAAACAAGTTAAAAAAAAAATCTCTTAATTATAATAAAAATGAAGAGAGATTTTTTAGAAAAAATAAAAAAAAATATTCTTCAGATTCTAAAAGTAATAGTAAAATGACTTTTGACAAAAAAAGAAGTTTTAAAAATAAAAAAACACAATCATCTAATAATTTTAGAAAAAGACGAGTATATAAATAAATAACTAGCGAATTATTTTTTAAAATATAGAAGTAAAAATATTTTATGAGTCATTTAATTAGAAATATAGCTATAATCGCCCATGTAGATCATGGAAAAACTACTCTTATTGATAATATTATGAAGCAGAGTGGTTCATTTAGGGTAAATCAGGAAGTGAAAGAAAGATTAATGGACTCAGGTGATTTAGAAAAGGAAAGAGGTATTACGATCCTTGCAAAACCTACATCAGTAACTTGGAAAGAAAATAGGATTAATATTATTGATACACCGGGTCATGCCGATTTTGGTGGAGAGGTCGAAAGAGTATTGGGAATGGCAGATGGGGTTATCTTGTTAACAGATGCAGCTGAAGGTCCAATGCCTCAAACTAAATTTGTTCTTGGTAAAGCTCTTAAACAAGGATTGAAACCTATTGTTATAATCAATAAGGTTGATAGAAATGATGCAAGACCAGAAGAAGTTTTGAATGAAGTATTTGATTTATTTGTTTCTTTAGATGCAAATGATGAGCAATTAGATTTTCCTATTTTATATGCATCAGGAAGAGACGGCTGGTGTGTCAATGATTTAAGAAATGAAAGAGAAAATCTTTTTCCTCTACTTGATTTAGTTCTTTCATATGTAAATCCACCTAAAGTAGATGACCAAAAGCCTTTTGCAATGTTGGCAACACTACTTGATTATGACTCCTTTTTGGGGAGGTGTCTTGTTGGTAAAGTTGAACAAGGATCAGCTAATGTTAATTCAAATGTTCATTCTATTAATTTGGATGGTAAAGTTATTGAAAAAGGAAGGTTAACTAAATTATTTCGTTTTGAACGTACTGAAAAAGTACCCGTAAATAGAGTTCACGCTGGAGATATTATATGTATTGCTGGTCTCAAGTTAGCATCTGTATCAGATACAATTTCAGATCCTGAAAATCATACCCCATTAAAATCCACTCCAATTGATCCACCAACTATGTCGATTAATATTTCAGTCAATTCCTCTCCATTTGCAGGTTTAGAGGGTGATAAAGTAACTTCTACCTTAATAAGAGAAAGATTATTAAACGAGGCGGAAACTAATGTTGCTATAACATTTAAAGAAAATAAAAATAAAGATTCATTTGAAATAGGTGGTCGAGGTGAATTACAACTAGGTGTTCTTATTGAAACAATGAGGAGAGAAGGTTTTGAGATGTCAGTTTCAAGGCCTCGTGTTATTTTTAAAAAAGATAGTAGTGGACATAATTTAGAACCTATTGAAGAAGTAACTATTGATGTTGATGAGGAGTTTTCCAGCTCAGTGATTGATAGTATGAATAAAAGAAAAAGTGATATGATTGATATGCGAACTGCAGGTTCTGGAAAAACAAGGTTAATTTTTAAAGTTCCTTCAAGAGGATTAATTGGATTCCAAGGAGCCTTTTTAACACAAACAAAAGGTACTGGTGTTATAAATAGAATTTTTTCATCATACGAACTTCATAAGGGAGAATTTCCAGAAAGACGAACAGGGGTTCTTATTGCTACTGAAACGGGAACAGCAGTAGCTTTTGCTCTCTGGAAATTACAAGATAGAGGGCCAATGTTTATTGATCCTCAAATGAAAGTTTATCAGGGTATGATTGTAGGAGAGCATACTAGAGAAAATGATTTAGACATAAATGTTCTTAAAGGTAAGCAATTAACAAATGTTAGAGCCTCTGGTAATGATGAGGCAGTAAACTTAATGCCACCGAAAAAAATGTCTTTAGAGCAAATGATTGCATATATTAAAGACGATGAGTTATTAGAAGTTACTCCTAAGAGCCTTAGATTAAGAAAAAAATATCTTATACCGCATGAAAGAAAAAGAGCCTCTTAAATATATCTATAACTCTCCTTTTATTGTATACTTAAGTATATCTACAACTTCATCAACGTTTTTTGTAACTGCATAAGCTGCAGCATCAACTTCTTTTAAAGCATGTTGATGTTCGTCATTATGAATAATAATTAATGATTTATTAAGTGCTGATGCATATCCAGCATCAAACGCTGCATTCCATTGTTTATATTTTTCACCGAAACGAATTACAACAATATCAGATTTTTCAATAGATGAGCGAGTTCTTATAGCATTTATTTTGGCTCCTTTATTATCATGCCAAAATTTTTTATCCTCCACCCCAAGTATTCGAACACCAACATCATCTGATAATTCGTGATTTGTAATTGGACTTAAAAATTTTATTTCTAAATTTTCTTTATTACATTTATCAATAATTTCTTTTCTCCAGTTAGTATGTATTTCCCCAGATAAATAAACTTTTAAATGCATAATCTAATATTAAAATATTATTATAATAAAGTAATTAAAATTACTAAAAAAAAACCCTCTAAATATTTAGAGGGTTTTTGTTACTGTAAGGATAACTTATCGTCTAAATAAAGCGTAAAGAATTCCTAGGGTGATAATTCCAACTAGTCCACTTCCGCCTAAGTCACTAACAAGTGCTGATATATTATCAATAACATCTGCGCCAATAAAGGGAACAGCAGGACCAAAAATGACACCTAAAACCACACTTAGTGGAATTACTACCATAGCTAAATCCATTACACCTCTTAGAAAGTTTCTTATATTATCCATCATGGCATTACTCCTTTAACTTAGAAGATTATTTACGCAAATATAGCCATACAATGATACCAATGGCAATAATGCCCACTAAACCATCCTGACCTAATTTTGCTGTTATCGCGATAATATTATCAAGTATGCCAACCCCTATAAAAGGAACGGCAGAACCAAATATAATTTCAAGCACTACTGCTGCAGCAATTAATAAAAGTCCAACTTCTGTTATTTGCTTCAACCAGCTTTTTATTGTATCCAGCATAATCTCTCCTCGATTAAAAGTTTATCACGTTATTTAAGACGTTTCTTAAATGGAGACCTAGTTATTCTTAATAATAATTAATTGAAATATAATATAAAATATATTAGTAAGTTATTGAAAAATAATAATTATTTATCTTAATTTCTTTTCTCAATTTATAGAATCCCGAAATTATATGAAAAAAAACAAAAAAATCCTGCAAAATAAGGATTATTTTAAATGTTTTTTTATTTCAAATATGCAGTTGTTAATACAGGAAAACTTGTAAATCCAAATTTTTTATCTTTTTCGGAACGACTTAATTGTTCTTGCCAATCTATAACTGCATTTTCAGAAACACCTTGGCTCATTGCAAATTTAGCTAACATTTTTTCATAAAAAATAGCTGGAGAATTTTTATCTCTATTTGTTATTAAATATGATAAATTTTCAGATTGAATATTTTGATATCCTAAAGTTGATAATTTACCAACTAGATCGAGAGGGAGCATCTGATGAAAGCAATGTGCTCTGAAAGCCTCATGAATAGTATCATTTAACTTTTTTTCTGGACCATAAAATCTAAAATAATCCCATAAAATAGATATATTAACAAATTTTGAGTTTTTTTTTGAAATTCTCTTTAGTTCATTTAAAGATGGTTCAATATCTTCTATATATTCCAATGTTTGAGTTGAAGTAACTCTATCACAATAACTATTTTCAATATTGATTTTATCTGCTGTACAACAGATAAGCTCTATATTTTTTAAATCTTTACAGCGATTATTTGCAGCTTTAAGTTGATCTTCACTTGGATCAATTCCAATTGATTTTCCATTTTCACCAACACCTAAAGAAATTTCCTGAACTAAATGTCCGCCACCACAACCAATATCAATTACATTTTGGCCAATTTCAAGTTCAATTGAATTCATGATTGCTAGTCGACGAGAAACCCCTGCATAGCCATTAGCAATTTTTTGTTGTATTATACTTAACTCTTTATCAAACTTCATAATAATAATTAACTTTGTTAAATTTTTATTCTAATATAATTTTATTAATAGCTAAACATTTTTATGAAAATAACAGGTAAATGTCACTGTAAAGAAATTTCTGTAAAAGCAGAAATTGATTTATCTACAATTTATGCTTGTCATTGTACAGATTGTCAGATTTTTGCTGGTGGTCCATTTAGGGTGATTGTAAATGTTGATAAAGAAAACATTTTAACAACAGGAAACCCTAAAGAATATATAAAAACTGGAGATAGCGGAAATAAAAGAATACAAGCTTTTTGTGGAAAATGTTCAACTTCTCTATATAGCACTTCACTAAAAAGAGATAAGTTCTCTTTAAGAACTGGTTTCTTGGACCAAAGAGAGAGCCTAATACCAAAAAAACATATATATGGCCGTTCTTCTGCAAAATGGCTTAAAGATATTTATGATAATTATTGGGTTACAACTATGACTGATAGTGAGCCTTTTGAGTTTGAATAATTTATACTTCTAAATATAATGGTAAAAATTTATATTTATTATGGAATATCTATATACAAAAATATTTATTTTATCTTCAGTAACATCATTATTGGTTTTATTATTTTTTAATACTAGATTTTATAATATTTTTAATAAAATTTCTAAAAATAAAAAAATTATTATTAATTTTCTAGGTTATTCTATTTCGTTTTGTTTTTTTGCTTTTTTTAATTACCAAACTTCAACACTTGGTTTATCTTCTTTGGTATTTTTTAATGCAGCAATTATTACAATTATTTATTTTGAATTAGCAATATTTCTTGAAGAGACATTTTGGGATGATTTCCTTGGCAATTCTCTTCCTAGATCAATTAATTTATTAATCAGTTTTGTTGTTATGATGAATTTTGGTTACTTTACTCTAATGTTTTACATAAAAATTTTAGGCATTAATTATTTAGTATCATGATAACTAGATTTTCCGTTCCAAATCTTCATGAGGTTACTATACATTTAACAAATGTTGTTAATGGTAAATTAAAACCTGACCAAATTTTAACTAATGCCAAAATTTTATCAACTTATACTGATACTATATTAGAGAATAAAGAAGTTTGGATTTCAAAGGGTCGTATTGCATGCATTAAAAATGCAAATGATTATAAAAAAATATTTAATGGAAACGATATTTCTGTATTTGATATAGAAAATAATATTTTGGCACCAGGTTTAATAGATCCTCATATGCATATTGAAAGCAGTATGATTACTGGATGTGCTTATGCTGAAGCTGCATTGTTAAACGGAACTACAACAATTTTTTGTGACTCACACGAAATAGGTAATGTATTAGATACAGATGGTATTGAATGGATGCTTGAAGATTGTCGACAAGCCCCTCTATCAATTTTCCTAACTTTACCAAGCACTATACCAGCTACTAATGATTCATTGGAAACTGCAGGTGGCGATCTAACTGCAACTAAGACAGCTTCTCTATATGATAAATGGCCCGAAATTTTGGGTTTAGGAGAAAAAATGGATTTTGTTTCAGTTTGTAATGGAGATGAAAGATCTCATAGTATTATATCTGAAACTTTAAAAAGAAATATTCCTGTTAGCGGTCATGTATTTGGTAGAGAATTTGTTGCTGCCTATGCAGCAAGTGGAGTTACAGATACACATGAGGCTGAAGAAAAATTATTTACAAATGATTTACTTGATGCAGGGTTGTGGATTTTTTTAAGAGGTGGAAATCCTCAAACGCCATGGAACAGTATTAAAGAGGCTATTAAAGTATTAACTGAAAGTAAAGTGAGTTCAAAACGTATCTGTGTATGTACTGATGATAGGGATGCTGATGATTTATTTCATTTTGGTTTAGATTGGGTAGTAAAACAAGCTCATGAACTGGGAATAGAAAAAACGACATCTTGGTCAATGGGATCTCTGCATCCCGCTACAAGGTATAATATTGATAGAGATTATGGAGCCCTAGGGCATGGTCGAAGAGCAGATATAGTAATGTTAGATGATAAAATTAATGTTCATAATACTTGGTTAGGAGGGAAATTGGTTGTTAAAAATCGTAAAATTACTTCAGCACTTGAGCAACAATTAGAAAATAAAAGATATACGTATCCTGATAGAGCATACAATACAGTTATTTTGCCAAACGAATTAAAGTTAATTCCTGAAATACCAAATAAAGAAAACCTAAAAGTTAATATTATTAAATCTGAACTACCAGGAATCATGACATCAAGAGAAACTATACATGTAAAAGAAATTATTACTGATTGGAAAACTTTTTTGCATGATAATAATCTATGTCATTTATGTGTAGTAGAAAGACATGGACATAATGGTGAATATGCACATGGATTTTTAAAAAATTTTAATCTTAAACATGGTGCTGTAGCAAGTTCAGTTGGACACGATGCACATAATATAATTGTAGCTGGCATGAACGAGAGTGATATGAAATTTGCAATAGATAAAATAACTGAAACTCAAGGCGGAATAGTTATAGTAAATAAGGGTACTTTAATAGCAAAAGTAGAATTACCCATTGCTGGTTTACTTTCTGATAAAAGAGCAAATATTGTTGCTCAAGAAAATAAAATATTAAAAGATGAATGGAAAAATGCTGGTTGTACTCTTCCTTACATGGGTTTTAATTTATTACCATTATCAGTAATTCCAAATTTTAGAATCACAAATAAAGGTTTAGTTGATGTTAATGCAATGAAACTTATTCCTTTATTTGAGTAATTTACATTGAATTAATATTTTCATATTATTTAAATATGTTAATGATTATGTTTTAGAATGAGGAAAGTTCTCTTTATATTACATCAAAAAACATCAGTCCCTGGAGATATTGGTAACAAATTTGTAAATAGGGGATATCAAATTGAAATATGTAGACCTCCTATTGGAGATGATTTGCCATCGAACTTAATTAACTACTCAGCTATCGTAGTTTTTGGAGCGCCAGGAAGCATAAATGACGAAGATGAATTTATTCAAAAAGAAATTAATTGGCTTAAAAAAGTAATTGAATCAGATATTCCATTTCTTGGAATATGTTTTGGAGCTCAACTATTAGCTAAATATCTTGGCTCTGACGTTAAAACTAATTCTATGGGTTTATCTGAAATTGGATTTTATAAAATACAGCCAACTGAACTAGGTGAGAAATTATTTCAATTTCAAGATACATTTTATCAATTCCATTCTGAAGGTTTTGATCTTCCAACTGGTTGTGAATTATTAGCTAGAGGAGATATTTTTAATAACCAAGCTTTTAGATATAAAAATTGTTATGCACTTCAATTTCATCCAGAAGTAAATTTCCGCGTACATCTAAGATGGATTTACTTAGTTTTGTTAAGAAATCCAAAAAAATTATTTGTACCTGGATCTCAAAACATTTTTACACAATTTTTTCTAAGACTAAGATACAATAAATCAATATCAAATTGGCTTGATATTTTTATAGATAAATATCTTTTAAAAGAGAGATAATCTTTATTTTGTTTAAAATTAACAAATTATTTTACTCACCTGTTAAATCATTATCTTTTTCATCAGTAAAAAAATTAGAAATTTTAGATAATATTGGAATAAAATTTGATAGAAATTTTGCATTTACTAGAGATTTAGATGATGATAAAATTAATTATATTTTAAACAATCCATTAAAAAGACAAATTATTAATTTCCTCTCATTAAAGCATTTTCCTGAGCTTAATGAATACAATTTTGATTTTGAAAAAGATATTTTAAATTTAAAAAAAAATAATAATATTATTTTTGAAACTAATATTAATATACAATCAGATGTAGAAGCTTTATGTGCTAAAATTCTTTTGCTAATTCCAAAACTAAAAAGAATTAAATTAATAAAAGACTCTAAAAATCCTTTTTTTGATACTATGCCTTCAAATACAATTTCTTTAATAAATCTAAATAGTATTAAAGACTTTGAAAAAAAAATATCTAAAAATGTTGAATTGGAAAGATTTAGAGGAAACATTTATATAAATGGATTAGATGCTTGGGAAGAAAGAAACTTTATTGATAAAACTTTAGTAATTAACAACATAAAATTTAAAGTAATAAAAGAAATACCCAGGTGTTCAGCCACTAATATTAAACCTAATTCCTCTAAATTTAATCTATCCGTTCCAATATTATTAAAACAAACTTATAATCATATTAATTTAGGAATATATATTTTGCCTCTAAACAATGGTAATATTAAATTAAATGATGATATTTTAATTAATGACTAACTTTATTAATAAGCATTCTGAAAAAATTACTGGTTATTTTTTTATATTACCTGCAGTATTAATAATTAGCTTATTCGGAATCTTTCCTGTTTTTTTTGGTATGTATATGAGTGTTCATAAATGGAAGGTTTTCAAAGGTCGTTTTTTAGGTTTAGAAAATTATAATAAAATATTAGGAGATATTACGGCATTTTGTTTTTTTATTATTGGGTTACTTCTATTAATTCTAAGTTATTGGCTGTGGAGTGAATTAAAAGATAAATTCAAAAATAAAATATCTTTATTTTTACTTTCAGTTTTAACTTTAGTTATCGGAATTTACTTAATAAATATAAATTGGGATAAAATGCTTGTCTCAGGAGATGATGATTATTTATATTCATTAATTTACACATTTTATTATTCTTTTTTTACAATAATTTTTGAAGTCGGTCTTGGTCTGATTATTGCGTATGCGTTATATCAAAGATTAGCAGGTAAACAGTTTTTTCAAATGATATTATTATTTCCCTATATTACTCCAGCTGTTATGGGTGCGGCAGTATTCTTTTTAATTTTTGGAAAAGCTGAAAACTCATTTTTAAATCAATTTATTGGTTTATTTGGTATAGATCCACAACTTTGGTTGTTTGACAAAAGACCAATAACTGAAGTTTTATTTGGCATAAAAATTGAAGGGTTTTTTGCAGGTCCAAGCTTAGCGTTAATGTCATCAATTCTTTATGGTATTTGGTCATATACTGGTTATTATGCAATAATACTCTTAGCAGGTCTTTCAATTATTCCTTCAGACTTATATGAGGCTGCTAAAGCTGAAGGCGCTAGTAGATGGCAAACTTTTACAAAAATAACAATACCATTATTGATGCCTATAATATTTTTTCTTATGTTAACAGGTTTTATAAATACCTTTCAAGCTTTCAATAGTATTTTTGTTATGCAAACATCTTCTGCAGGAAACTCAATGGATGTTGTAACAATTGAAATATTTGATCATTTTTGGGGACGTGTAAAATATGGTTATGCTGCTGCGGAGGGAGTTATATTATTTATTATATTAAATGTTTTAGCTATTTCCCAATATGTAATTTTTAGAAAACGACTTAGTTATGACTAAAATATTTAATTCAGAAACAAGAATACCTTATCTAATCTTATTAATTGTTTTTACCGTTTCTATTTATCCTTTTTTTTATATGATTAGCACCTCTCTGATGACAGCAGGTGAAGCTTCTAATCAATATTTTCTTCCTAAAAAACTGATGTTTGAAAATTATTATGAAGTTTGGACCTCAAATAGATTTCAACGCTATACAATTAATAGTTTAATTATTAGCTCTATAACTGTCCTAGGTGTGTTGATCACTTCCATACCTGCTGCTTACTCATTTGCAAAAATAAATTTCCCATTTAAAAATATTATATTTTATCTTTTATTATTATCATTAATGATACCAGAAATAATTACATTACTACCTCATCTTTTAATCATTAGAGGTGAGATAATTCCTTTGCCTTTTGGCCCTTCTTGGATGAACACATTGCAGGGATTAACTGTACCATTTATGGGTAATATCTTTGTTATATTTTTATTAAGACAGTATTTTAAAAAAATTCCAAATGAACTATGGGATGCAGCTAGATTAGATGGGTCATCACATCTTAATTTTTTATTAAAAGTTGTTATTCCAATGAGTAAACCAATAATAGTTACTGTATCATTATTTACTTTTATTATTGCATGGAATAGCTTTGCCTGGCCTTTACTGATATTAACTAGAGACGATTGGTATCCTGTAACAGTATCTATTTATAGTTTTGTCAGG
This sequence comes from uncultured Alphaproteobacteria bacterium, assembly GCA_902518985.1. GTDB lineage: Bacteria > Pseudomonadota > Alphaproteobacteria > HIMB59 > CACPNW01. The sequence goes on from CABYIF010000008.1 coordinate 44,957, forward strand.
GAGGTAGGCCCTAATTTCAATCTATTAATGGCAGCTTGTTTAATTGCAATTTCTCCAATTTTGCTATTATACTTCTTTACCCAGAAGTTATTCATAGAAAGTATATCAAATTTCGGTTTAAAAGAATAAATTTGTAATATTTTAGTAACAAAATTTTCATATAAGAAGTATATTAAAATCATTAAACATGAGGTGATTATGAATTTTTTTAAATATTTTATAAAAATATTTTTTGCTTCTATTTTTTTTATCTCTTCTCAATCAATTGCAATAACTGCTCAAGATATTGAAAATGCTGATCCATCAGGTCAAACTGTAGAATTCTGGGTTCAATATTCTGATGAAAGATTAGATGCGATGATGGCAAGAGCAGAAAGATTTGAAGCAGAAACAGGTATTAAAGTTAATGTTGTTCACAAGGGACATTACGGCAAAGTTCAGTCAGCCATGATGTCAGCTGCCGGAACAAAAGATATTGCTGATGTTGCCAGAGGTTATGGTAATGCTGCTGCAGATATGTATCTAATTGGTGCATCAATAGATCAATCTATTCTAGCAAACAGTAAAAAATGGGGTGTATCTCAAGATGATATTAAAGATTGGGGGGCAAACTGGACAGTTGGTTACTCACCATACTTTGATGGCAATCCCAAGCTATTACATGAAGTTGGTAAATCAATCGAAATACTCTATTACAATGCTGATTGGTTAAAGGAATTAGGATTAGATGAACCAAAAACTCCTGCTGATTTTGCTGAAGCTGCATGTGCTGCAACGAATCAAGATTTCAGTGGCAAGATGGGAGATGATGTACCAAGTTACGGTTACGAAATTGATACCGATGCTAGTAACTTTGCTGCTTGGGTATTTGCTCATGGTGGCGATGTCTTTGATTATGATAGAGGTCAATATATTTACAATGGTCCAAAATCCATTGCGGCAATGGAATTCATTCAAGGTATGGCAAATAAAGGTTGTGCTATAGTAGCTAGAGGAAAGTATACTGATCAACAATATCTTGGACAGGGATCAGTTTTATTTGCAGCCGGTTCTACTTCAGGTATTACTTATTTTGAAAAATCTATTGCAGAAGGTTATAATGGTAATTGGGATGTTGCTCCAATATCACACACTACTAATGAGCCAGTTCTCAATCTTTATGGTGGTGGATTAATTATGGGTAATACTAATGATGCTAACAGAATGGTGGCGGCTTATCAGTGGATGAAATATATTTCTAATACTGAAAATTCAGCTGTATGGTCTACTGAAAGTGGTTATGGTTTTGTAAGAACATCATCTGCTGATCACCCGTTAATTGCAGAAAAAAGAGCTGAATTAGCTCAATACGATAAATCCTTGGGTATGGTTCAATTTGGTAAGGGGGAACCATCAGTCCCAGGATATTATTCAGTTAGAGGTGAGGTTGAAAAGGCTTATGCTGCTATAATTAATGGTGATGATATAATGTCTACTTTAAATCAGCTCAATGATGACGCTAATGCAATTCTAGCCGATGCAACAGCAGAGTAATTTTTAATTTAATTTTTTAACAGGGTGGTTTATACCACCCTTTTTTATGATAATTGTTTGCTCATTAAAAGATTTAACTAGCGTGTGTGAGAGTGTTAAGCCAAAATTTGTTATTTCTGTAATTGATCCTGGTTATGCACCTGAAACACCAAAAAATGTAACCTATCATTTAAAGTTAGGTTTTGATGATATTGTAAAAATTAGTCCAGAAAATAAAATTTTTAGACTCAATACAGATGAAGTTCCTCAAACTTTACCTGCAGAAAATCACATCAACTCAATAATTGAATTTACAAAAAATTATGAAGATAATGAAAATATAGTAATTCATTGTTGGTGCGGTGTATCTAGATCTATGGCTACAGCTACTTATCTTTTATGCAGAAATAATAGATCAACAATTAAAAATAATATTAAATATATTCGCAAAGTTGCACCTCATGCAAATCCTAATAAATTATTAATTAAGTTATTTGAGAATAAATTAAATCTCGAAAATGAAATTTCTTCTTCATTTGACAAACATCCTCATACTAAAACTTATGATTGTTCTTCAAATTTTGCGCCTATTACTTTATTTGATATAGAACAGATGAAAAAAACAATATGAAAGAATATGTAAGAACCATTGCTGATTATCCTGTTAAAGGTATTCAATTTAGAGACATAACTACACTTTTGCAAGATGCTGGTCATTTTAGACAAGTAGTAGATGATATGATTGCCCCATGGAAAAATAAAAAAATCGATGCAGTACTTAGTATTGAGTCAAGGGGTTTTATTATGGCAGGAGCTATAGCATATTTTTTAAATGCAGCTTTTATACCATTAAGAAAACCTCATAAGCTACCTTTTGAAACATACAAAGTTTCATATGATCTAGAATATGGCTCAACTGAAATGCACATTCACACCGATGCTTTAGATACGCATAATGATTTATTAATTATCGATGATATATTAGCAACTGGTGGAACAGCCTTAGCGGCTCTAGAATTAATTGAAAATTTTAAAAAT
>CABYIF010000009.1:0-12500 GCA_902518985.1 uncultured Alphaproteobacteria bacterium
ATTTCCTGAAGGCACAATTGGCCAAAGAGTTATAAACAATGGTGCTAAAAACAATATGATATTGTCATCAATTTTTTTTATATTAATAAAGTTTGATAAAAATTTCTTAGTATAGATTATAGAAATATATATAAATGTTATGAATACGAATAAAAAACCAATTAATCCTGTTTCTGTTAAAAGTTGAATATATGTATTATGAGGATGGGAAGTGCATCCATATTGTATAAAATATTTTTCATAAGTACAAACTTCTCTAAACATTTTTGGACCAATTCCAAAAATCATATTATCTTTAAAGATTTTTAATGCGAGATTATACGTTAATTCGTGATGAGGAGAAAATGCTAAAATTCTATTTTGTTGAGATTTTATATCAGCCCAAAAATCAACATAGCCCTCATCTTTCTCTGTGTTTCTTTGTCTATCTTTTTTTGAGGAGTTTTCATTTGTTTCTTCTATTCCTTCATGAATAAATACATTGTCTAAGTTTAATTGCTTAAAAGTATCATCAACCATCCTATTTTTTGATTCAGGGAAATATATTGATAGGCCGAAGATAATAAATATTGAAAATATAAACGTAAATATTCTTAGTTTTCTTAAACCGCTAAGAAGAAATACAATAATCATGAAATGAAGAAATAAAAGGAGAAATGCAGTTCTTTCACCTGTAAGGTATACAAGGACATCAACTAGAACAAATAAGATAAATGCAATATAGATATATCTTTTATTTTGTGTTGATAGGAAATAACTAACTGCAAAAAAAAAGCACGTATAGCCTAACTAAATAACTTCCTAATTTTAATTCTGTTTTAAAAAGGCCTGAAATTCTCATTTCATCTTTTGGATAACCAAATAAATTAGTACCTGTAAAAAATTGAATATAAGCATCAAAAATTACAATTAAAAAAGTAAATAATAAAATGTAAAAGAAATATTTAAAAAAATTAGGATTGTTGTCCAAAACATACCATACACCCAAAGAAAATAAACCGAATCTAAAATAAAACAGTGAGCTCTCCAATGATAGAAGAACATTATCTGAAGAAAGAGAAACTGCTAAAATATAAGAACAAAATATTAAAAATAAATAAATAAATTTAGAACTTATATATTTATAATTCTTATAATAAATAATTGTACTAAGAAATATAATAGTAAAAATTACTAGAAATAAATCTGCCAAAAAAGGTCCTACGACCAAGGCTATTGGTATAAGAAAAATAAGTATACTTAAAATATTTATTGTCAGCTTATGATTAAAAAACATTAATATTCTTTTGGATTTTTTAAAATATCATAAATACGTATTAAAAATATAGAAGATAAGAATAGAATAAAAAAAATTATAAAAGATTTTAGTAAATTTGGAATTTTATAGTAGTAATTTCTAAATGGACTCTCTTTTAAACCGCCTTCCCAATTTCGTTTTTCAATAAATTTAAGATCATAAAAAGATAAAATTTTATTTAACCTTTTTTTCTTAAAATGATTCAATTCATCAAATAAAGTTGCAAAGTATTCATCATTTTTTTCATTTTTTTTGAAACCATCAATGGTTTTTATAGTATTCGAAGCAATTTCAATTGCCTCTTGATCATTAATATTATTTCCAGAATTTGCTACAATCTGAGAGGCTAAGGTCGACAACCTTGCTCTATATTCGTCTTGAGTTTCAGGCCCAAGATTGTAAACTTTGCTGGTTTGAATATAATTAGTTATATAAATTAATTCATTTACATGATTGTTCAAATATTCATCGTATTTATTCAATGTTTCTAAATACAATTCATTCATTTCTCTTTTACAATCATTTAAATCTAGGCAAACATGCTGATGCACATATAAACTATTAGAAAATGAACTAACAAAATTATTATCTACTTCTTGCTCAAGGATATCATAATCATATTTTTTATCGTCTCTTAAAATGAATAAATAGTTTTTAAATAGTTTTGTAATATCTTTTTCTAATAGTAAGTCACACTTATTGAAGCATGTTCTCTCAGTTAAAACATATAGATCTGTTAATTCGGTATTCTTTGCTAAATTAATTGAATAAATATTTTTATATACTTTAACATCACTGCTTTTAAATGATAAATTTTGAAATAAATTGAAAGAATATATAGTTATTATAATGTTAAATATGAATAACATTAAAATAGTAATTTTATATTTATTAAATATTTTCATTAAAAATAATATTTCTTAAACCATTTAATATATCGTTCAATGCCTATTTGTAATTTTGTGACTTTATTTTGGTTTGTAATTTTTTTTATCTTTTTAGTACTTGCAAATGTTTTATATACATCGCCAGGCTGTTTTTCTATAAGCTTATATTTACCTTTTTTATTTAAATTGAATTCAATTAGCCTTAAATATTTTTTCAATTGTACTGGTTTAGATGAAGCAATATTAAAAATTCGAAATGGTATTTTTTTTCTAGAAGGTTTATTTATAAGATTAATTATTTGATTAACTACATCATCTATGTACGTAAAATCTCTTATATGATTACCTTTATTGTATAATTCAATTTTTTTATTTTTTATAATACTATTAGCAAACTTAAATAATGCCATGTCTGGTCTTCCATATTCGCCATATACAGTGAAAAATCTTAAACCTGTGCAAGGAAGATTATTTATATTAGCAAAAGAATGTGCCATTACTTCATTACATTTTTTTGATGCAGCATAAAAAGATAAAGGCTTGGATGTATCAGTTTCTTCTTTTAATGGAAATTTTTTACTATCTCCATATACTGAGCTAGAAGAGGCAAACAAAAGGTGATTAATTTTGTATTTTGTACTTAATTCTAAAATATTAAAAAAACCATTAATATTATTTTGCAAATAAGTAGATGGATTTTCTAGAGAGTATCTTACACCAGCAGATGCAGCTAAATTTAAAACGACACTTATTTTTTTACTTTTAAAGACACCTTCAATTTTTTTTTTATTTGTAATATCTAATTTATAAAAATTAAAGTTTTTGTTTTTTTGCAATAACTTAAGTCTGTCTTTTTTTAATTCCACATCGTAATAATCATTTAAATTATCTATTCCGTATACATTATATTTTTTCTTTAATTTTATAAGTTCAGTGGCACAATGAAAACCTATAAAACCTGCAACTCCAGTAATTAGTATGTTCATATATCTAGTTGGTTGGCATTTTAAATTCTGGTCCACTAATAATATTTTCAGGCCATCTCGAGGTTGTGGTTTTTAATTGGGTATAAAAACGCACTCCTTCTTCTCCATGCATTGCATAATCACCAAAAAGTGACTCTTTCCATCCACCAAAACTATGAAAAGCCATGGGCACTGGAATTGGAACGTTAACACCGACCATACCAATTTTAATATTAGTAGTAAAATGTCTAGCTATATCACCATTTGAAGTATAAATGCTTGTCCCGTTACCATATTGATGATCGTTTATTAAGCCTACAGCACTATCATAATCTTTGACCCTTATTACTGATAATACTGGTCCAAATATTTCTTCTTTATAAATACTCATATTTTCTTTAACTTTATCAAATAAAGTAGGTCCTAAAAAATATCCATTTTCGTATCCTTGAATCTTAATTTTTCTTCCATCTTCAAGAAGCAAAGCCCCTTCTTTTACTCCTTGCTCAATATATTGCTCAATTTTTTCCTTGTGTTCTTTAGATATAACTGGCCCCATTTCACTATCATTGTGAGACCAAGGTCCTACTTTCAAGCTTTGTGATTTAGTGTGTATTTTATTTACAAGCTTATCTGCAATCTCGCCTACTGCTACAGCAACAGAAACTGCCATACATCTCTCTCCGGCGGATCCATATGCAGCACCTATGATTCCATCAACTGCTTGATCTAAATTTGCATCTGGCATAACCACTAAATGATTTTTTGCACCTCCTAAAGATTGAACTCTTTTTAAATTTTTTGCAGCTTCTTTATATATATATTTTGCTACAGGAGTAGATCCAACAAAACTGATAGACTTAATTTGACTTGAATTGAGTATCATATCAACAACTTCTTTATCTCCTTGAACAACATTGAAAACACCATCAGGGAGACCTGCCTCAGAAAATAATTCAGCTAATTTTAGTGAACATGAAGGGTCTTTTTCAGATGGTTTTAAAATAAAACTATTTCCACAAGCTATTGAAATTGGAAACATCCACATAGGAACCATAGCAGGAAAATTAAAAGGAGTGACCCCTGCACAAACACCCAAAGGCTGCCTTATCGACCAAGAGTCAATGTTTGATCCTACATTTTGTGAAAACTCTCCTTTGAGTAGATGTGGAATTCCAACTGCAAATTCAACAACTTCAAGGCCTCTTGTAATGGATCCTTTCGCATCTTCTAAGGTTTTACCATGTTCAATAGAAATAATTTCTGCAAGTTTATCGGTATCCCTTTCAATTAAACTTTTATACTTTGCTAATATTCTTGATCTTTTAAGAGGTGTTTGTTTAGACCATTCAAGTTGACTTGATATGGAAGATTTAAGTGCAATTTCAAAATCTTGATTATTTGATAATGCTACTCTTGCACAAGGCTCACCTTTTGATGGATCATAAACATCAATTAATTTTTTAGATGTACTTTGTTCTTTTCCATGTACGTAGTTTTTAATTACTTTCATTATTATTCTTTCTATATATTAAAATCAGATTTCTTGAATAAACAATTATACCAAATAATTGACCAGTGATAATAACAGGATCTGATCGAGAAATTGCATAAACTAACAACATTAACCCCCCAAAAATACTCAAATACCAAAAAATAATTGGTATCCTACTTTCACCTATTCTCTCTGAATAGATCCACTGGACTATAAATCTAGAAGCAAATATACCTTGTCCAACAAAACCTATTATTAAAAATATATTTTCGAAGTCTTTTATAAAGCTCAACATGTAATATAAAAATATTTTGTATATAATATTTTAAATAAATCTATAATGATTTTTTATATTGAATTTTTATGTGTGGAATTGCTGGAGTTTATGGAAAAGAGATTACTATAAATCAGATAAAAGATTGTCAAGTTGATTTAAAAGATAGAGGACCTGATAATAGTGATTATTATAAAAAAGACAATATAACACTTATACATACAAGACTTTCAATTTTAGATCTATCCTCATTAGGCAATCAACCAATGCGAGATGAGCTCTCGGGGACTATTCTTATATACAATGGTGAAATATATAATTTTAATGAATTACAAAAAAAAATAGATCCCAGTCTAAATGAGACTAATGACACAAGAGTTTTATTAAAACTCTTTATAAAGTACGGAAAAGATTGCTTTAAAATGTTAAGAGGTATGTTTGCAATAGCAATATGGCAAGAAAAAGAGAAAAAATTAACTTTAGTCAGAGATAGATTTGGAATTAAACCACTTTATTATGCATTTGTTAAGAATGTTTTTTATTTTGGGTCTGAAACAAAAGTTATTAACACTCTAGGAGTTGATAAAAATTTAGATAACAAATCTATTAAAAATTATTTAGTTAATGGAATTTTGGAAAATAATAATAATACTATGTTTGAAAATGTGAAAACATTGGAGCCAGGAACAATTTTATCTATTAATAATAAAGGTTTAACTAAGGAAACTTATTGGAGTGTTCATAATTATTCATATCAAAAAATAAAAAAAAATGAGATTTATGAATCCTTAAGGGACAAGTTAGATGAAGTTATAAAGCTTCATTTATTAAGTGATGTTAATGTTGGTTTAACTTTAAGTTCAGGAATAGACTCTCAAATATTATTAAAATATTTATTAAAATTTAAAACTGAGGTAACATCATATACTTATGGATATGATGAAAAAATATATGATGAATCAAAATTTGTTGAAAATAATTATGAAAATAATCAAATTAAAAAGTTTAATTGTATACTAAATCCAAAAAACTTAATTCATGAATTGAGTGAAGCTATAGAATATTTTCAAACACCATTAGGAGGCCTTGGAACACTATCGCTGTATCACCTAATGAAAAAAGTAAAAAAAACTGGAACAAAAGTTATTTTATCAGGAGAAGGTGGTGATGAAATTTTTTTTGGATATAAATACTATTTTTATGCCTACTTACTTGATTTGAAAAATAACAATAAATTAAATGAATTTCATAATGAGATTTATGAATGGGGAAAAAAAACTGGAGAAGATTTGAATGAAAGTAAAACTAACTCATATCTTCTTGAAGACAAGATATATGGTTCATTGGCTCCAGATGGAACTCAACTATCAAGTAAATCTCTAGAAGGTGATTTTTTGAAAGATGTATCATTGGAGGGAATTGAAGTTTATAAAAAAAATCATTTAATGAATATAAATTTTTTAGACATAACAAAGAAAAAATTACCAAAATTGTTAATGTTTCAAGATAGATGCTCTATGAGTAATAGCGTTGAGTCAAGAGTTCCTTTTCTTGATCACGAACTTTATGATTTAATTAGAAGTGTTGACACTTCACATCATATCAAAAATGGAGTTCTAAAAAATATGTTAAGAAATGAACTTGATAGCTCATTAACAAATAATGATGAAAAAAAATATGTTGCAGCACCACAAAGAGAGTGGTTAAAAAATGATTTATACGAAGAAATTAATGAAATAATATTAGATGGTTATCTTGTAAAAAATAAAATTATAAATAAAAATATATTTTTTGATAATTATAAAAAGTATAAAGAAAGCAATATATTAGGAAATTCTTTTTTTATATGGAAGGTATTAAATTTAGAAATATTATATAATAAATTATGAAAAATAAGTTAAAAAAAATATGTATAATCCCTGCAAGAGGTGGTTCTAAAGGCATAAAGAATAAAAATATTAAGATAGTAGATGGGCATCCATTGATTGCATATGTAATTAGTGTAGCCAAGAGCTCTAAAATATTTGACTCAATTTTTGTTTCAACTGACAGTGTTAAAATTGCTAATGTAGCAAGAAAATATGGTGCTGAAGTTCCTTTCCTACGTAAAAAAAAATTTTCAAAAGATCTATCCACAACTGAAGAAACATTAAAAATTGCTCTTTTGGAATATGAAAAATATTCAAATGTAAAATTTGATATTTGTGTTTACATGACAGCAACAGATATATTTAGAAATGTTATAGATTTAAAAAAAGCTGTTAATTGTTTGATTGAAAACCATAAAATTGAGAGTTGTTTTTCTGTTAGACCAACTCATAAAAATTTTTGGCATTATGACGATTTAAATAGTTTAAAACGTATGCATAAGTCGATGAAATTTTATAGCTCAAGACAAATAAAAAAACCTGTTTTTAGAGAAGATACAGGCATAATATGTGCATCTAGAGCAGAATTATGGAGAAAAGGAAGAAGAATTGGTGATAAAGTTGAAATATTAATTAATAAAAACCCAATTGATATTGATATACATAATGAGTATGATTTATTTTTAGTTAAAAAAACATTTGAATATTACAAAAAAATAAACCACAAATATCTTCCAAAAATATACAAGTAATGAATAGTTATAAAAATAAAGTATCGATAATCATAAGAGTTAAAAATGAAGAAAAGTGGATAAACAGTTGTTTAAGATCTGTATTTAATCAAATATACAAAAATTTTGAAGTTATTATTGTTAACAACCAATCTAATGATAACACAATTAAGAATATAAAAGATTTTAATGTTAGAGTCATAAATATTAAAAATTTTTATCCGGGTAAAGCAATTAATTATGGAATTAAAAAATCAAAAGGACAATTTATAGTTTGTTTATCGGGACATTGTATACCTAAAGATAAATATTGGCTCAGCAATCTTATAAAAAATTTACAAAATAAAAAAGTTGCTGGTGTATACGGCAGGCAAGAACCGCTTAGCTTTTCTAAACCTAGTGACAAAAGAGACCTTATATTAACTTTTGGTTTAGATAAAAAAATTCAAAAAAAAGATTATTTTTTTCATAATGCAAACAGTGCATTTAGAAAAGATGTATGGGAAAAATTTCCATTTAATGAAAAAATTACTAATATTGAAGATCGAGAATGGGGGAAAAGAGTAATTAATGCAGGTTTTAAAATAATTTATGATCCAAAGGCAAGTGTTTTCCACTATCATGGAATTCATCAAAACCAAAAAAGTGATCGAGCAATAAATGTTTCAAACTTAATGGAAAAAATAGATGGTGATTATAAGTATAAAAATAAAAAACTAACTTCATCTAAAATTTTTACTATGATACCTGTTAATTATAATTTTGAAGCTAAACATTACATGGCTCTCTTAAATTTTACTATTAATGAGACACAAAAATCTAAATTTTCAAAAAATATTTTTATTTCAACTAATAAAAAATTAGTTTTTAAAAAAAACGAAAGTAAGTTTGTTAAGGAAATTTTTACAAGACCAGATTTTCTACAAAATGAACATACAAGTATTGGTGACATAATTCACAATACTTTAGATAAAATAGAAAATAAATATGACCAACAAGATATAGTAGTTGTAATGGATCCCTCTCAACCATTTAGACCTGATAATATTATTGATAAAATGTTAACAAAACTTAAGATGTCAAAATCTGATAGTATTATAGCTGTTTATCCAGAGGGCAGAAATATATTTAATACTATGGAAAAAAATCAAATAAATATTGATGAAAGTAATTTTATTCCCAGACATCTAAAAGATAATAAACTTTTAGTAAGTTTATTTGGAACGTGTTTTATAACTTATGCTAAATTCATAAGGGAAAATTCATTTTTTGGCAGAAAAATAATACCTTTTATAATAGATAACAGCATATCTAATATTCAAATTAGAAATGAGAAAGATTTTGAAAATTTAAAGGTGATTAAAAAATTAATTTAAATCATATGAAAAATATCAAAGTAGCAATAATAGGCTGTGGAAGAGTTGCTGAGCATTATAAAAGCATTCTACTCTCTAATAAAGTGCAGAATATTAATGTTGTTGCCGTTTGTGATGTAAATTATAGAAAAGCAAAAAGTTTCTCAAAATTTTTTAAATGCAATTACTATAAAAGTATTAAAGAATTGATTAGGAATACAAATTTAGACTTGATTTTTCTTCTAACTCCCTCTGGAGTACATTATGAAAATGCAAAATATATTTTAAATAAAAATATAAATTTGCTTATGGAAAAACCTACTGCGTTTATTCCTAAGCAAATTTTAGAATTGCATAATATTGCAAAAAAAAGAAAATTGATTGCAGCTACCGCTTTTCAAAATAGATATAATCCATCAATACAATATTTAAAAAATTGTTTAGATAAAAATAAATTTGGTAAAATTATAACATGCTCAGTAAGACTAAGATGGTGTAGGTATAACTCCTATTACCAAGATGATTGGCACGGAACATGGAGAATGGATGGTGGAGTGACAAACCAGCAAGCAATCCACCATTTAGATTGTCTTATGTGGTTATTAGGGCCAGTAGAAAAAGTTTCATCCTTAGCAACTAAAAGATTAAACAAACTTGAGGCAGAAGATACTCTTGTCTCTATTGGCAAATTAAAGAAAGGCGGATTGTTTACAATAGAGGTAACTACTGCTGCAAGACCCAGGGATTTTGAAGCCTCGTTATCTGTTGTAGGTGAAAAAGGATTAATTGAAATTGGAGGAATTGGACTAAATAAAATTGAAAAATGTGAATTCAAAAATAGTAAAATCGATTTTCATAATATTAAAAGAAAATATTCAGAAAAAATTGAGAATGGTTACGGAAAAAGTCATATTACATTAATTAATAAAATTATTAATAATTTAATATCAAAAAAAATAGAGTCTCCAGTTCCGTTAGATACAACTGTAAAAACTTGCGAATTTGTCAATGCTATATATAAAAGTGATGAAATAAATAAATGGGTTAAAGTTAAAAAGAATACTACTTCAAAAAGATTGGGCAGATAAATGTTAGAAAATAAATTTCCAGGAAAAGATATTACTATTGATGATATTAAAACTAAGTTTCCGCTTGTAGCAAAAAATAATCCAAATCACTTCTCTAAATTTAAAGTAAATGGAGTAGAATTTGGTGGGAAAAAAATACCGATATTTGCAGGACCTAATATGGTTGAAAGTAAGGAATTGATACTAGATTGTGCAAAAAATATTAAAAAAATTGGAGGTCATTTTTTAAGAGGTGGGGCCTTTAAACCACTAACTTTCCCTTACAGAAGTAAAAAATATACTGAAACAAGAGAAGAAGGTATTAAATGGTTAAAAAATGCTAAATTAAAAACTGATTTACCTGTTGTTACAGAAATAATGGAAGAAAGATATTTAGAGTTAATATGTAAAACTGCGGATATTCTTCAGATTGGATCAAGAAACATGCAAAATTATCCGTTAATTACAGCTTGTGCCAAAACTAAAAAACCAATTCTTCTAAAAAGGCATTATGGGGCATCACTTAGAGATTGGCTAGGGGCGGCTGAATATATTTTATGCGAAGGTAATAATAAAGTTATACTATGTGAAAGAGGTGTTTCTGTACCTCACACCCATAGAAATACATCAAGATTTTTATTAGATCTTCAAGTTGTTCCAGCAGCTAAAGAAATTACACACCTTCCTATTGCAGTAGATCCTTCTCATGCAACTTTTTGGAGGCCTTGGGTAGAGCCAATGACTCTTGCTGCAATTGCGAGTGGTGCAGACGCAATTATGCTTGAGGTACATCCAGATCCAGAAAATTCTGCAGTTGATCCTCTGCAACCAATTAATTTTAAAGCATTTAAAAATTTAATGAATAAAATGGATAAAGTTGCAAAAATTTTAGGAAGAACAGTAAAATAAAAAAATATTTTTTTGTGAAAATAATTAATCTTTTAAAAAATAAATTAGATATAAATGAGGAAAAAAATTTTACTGCTATCATAGGATCTAACCCATCAAAAGGAGCTAGATCTCCATTATTATGGAATTACACATTTAATAAAAATAATATTGACTGTAAAATGCATTGTTTTGATGTTGAAGAAAATAATATTGAAGAAGTTATAAATCAGTTAAGAAATAATAATTTTTTTTTAGGAGGAGCTATAGCGGTTCCATACAAAGAAAAAATTTTTGATTTATTAAAAAATAATGTAACGCCTGAAGCAAAAAATATTGGGTCAATTAACTGTCTATTTAGAAATAACAATGGTGATTTATGTGGTACAAATACTGATGGTGAGGCTTCAGTATTAGCATTAAAAGAAAAAACTAATAAAATAAATGGAAAAAAAATACTACTGATTGGTCCTGGTGGTGCAGGAAAAGCGGTAAGTGCTTATATATTAAAATCTATGGAGAGGCCCAAAGATCTCTATATATCTGGGAGATCAAAAAAAACTATTGAATTTTGTAAAAAAATAAACTGCAATTTTATAGAGTGGCATAGTTTTGAAACTGTAATAGACGATTTTGATATAATAATTAATTGCTCAACACTTGGTCACGGTGAACTAATGAATTTATCACCAATATCTCTTGAGGGTGTTAAAAAAATTAAGAAGAGTGCATTAATATATGATATTATATATGATCCTTCTCCTACTAAATTGTTAACTTCAGCCATAAATAGAAATATCAATACTTTAGATGGAAAAAAAATGAATCTGCTACAAGCTTCTTTAGCTTTTGATTATTGTATAAGAAGTTCTTCAAGAAATTTTATTACATTTGAATTAATGAGTGAAGAATTTAACAAAATAAATTAATTTTTTATTATTTTTTTAACTCGATACATATCAGAAAGGCCTTTCAAAAGTCTTTTAAATGTTCCATATTTTGATTTGCCCCCAAATCTTGGTCTATGATCTACTGAAATAAATATAACTTTATGACCGAAGCCTTTAAAAAGAGCAGGTAAAAATCTATGTATTCCATCAAAAAAAGGAAGAGATAGAAAAGTTTTTTTACTAAAAACTTTTAATGAACACCCAGTGTCCTTACAATCATCATTTAAATATTTGGATCTTATAAAATTTGCTATTCTAGAAGAAATAATTTTTATTAAACTATCTTTTCTTCTTAATCTTATACCTGCAACTAAACCATAATTACCTGATGAAAACTTATCAAATAAAAGTTGGATATCTTTAGGGTTATTTTGACCATCGCCGTCAATTGTTACTATGGTTTCGGTAGTAGCTTTTTTAATTCCCTCAATAATTGATAAACTCTGACCTAAATTTTTATTATTGTTTATAATATTTAGACTATATTTATTTTTTAAGTTATGTAAAATTTCTAGTGTATTATCAGTACTGAAATCATTGACAGTTATAATTTCATATTCGAAAGTTTTTAAATTTACGACAATTTCTTCAATTAGATTTTCAATACAACAGGACTCGTTATATAATGGGATAATAATAGAAAATTTTTTCACAACAAATTAATTCCTGGCAACGTCCTACTCTTCCATACCTTAAGATATAGTACCATCGGCGCTAACAGCT
>CABYIF010000009.1:15000-45946 GCA_902518985.1 uncultured Alphaproteobacteria bacterium
TATTAATTTTTACCTATACAGGACTATCACCTACTATGGTCTAACTTTCCAGAAAGTTCTAGTTATTATAATAATATTATTGGCCTGTTCCGTTTTCGCTCGTCACTACTAACAGAATATATTTCTTTTCCTCTAGCTACTAAGATATTTCAATTCACTAGGTTAACTCTTATTAACTATTTATTTATTAATAAGTAACTCTAAAGAGTTGGGTTTCCCCATTCGGATATCTAAGGATTAAAGTGTGTTGACAACTCCCCTTAGCTTTTCGCAGCCTGCCACGTCCTTCATCGTCTCTTGATGCCAAGGCATCCACTAAATGCCCTTTTGCGCTTGATTGCAATTACGTACAGAGAAAAATTTTGTACGTATTAAAATCAAAAAAATTATTTTGATCAGTTATAAATTTCATATTAACATTTTTAAAGAACAAATAAGATAATTAGCTTTATGGTGGAGGATAGCGGGATCGAACCGCTGACCTCCTGAATGCAAATCAGGCGCTCTCCCAGCTGAGCTAATCCCCCATTAATTGGTGGGCCGAGGAAGACTTGAACTTCCGACCTCACGCTTATCAAGCGCGCGCTCTAACCAACTGAGCTACCAGCCCAATGTAATTAAATAAGCACCCAGCATAGCTAATATTTTTAAAGAGATAAATAGACAACAATCCGGATATTTGGCGAACCAAATATCAATATCCTTAGAAAGGAGGTGATCCAACCGCAGGTTCCCCTACGGTTACCTTGTTACGACTTCGCCCCAGTCGCTGACCCTACCGTGGACGGCTGCTTCCTTGCGGTTAGCGCACCGGCTTAAGGTAAAACCAACTCCCATGGCGTGACGGGCGGTGTGTACAAGGCCCGAGAACGTATTCACCGTAGCACGCTGATCTACGATTACTAGCGATTCCAACTTCATGGACTCGAGTTGCAGAGTCCAATCCGAACTGAGATGGTTTTTTGGGATTAGCTTTATCTTGCGATATTGCTGCCCTCTGTCACCACCATTGTAGCACGTGTGTAGCCCAGACCGTAAGGGCCATGAGGACTTGACGTCATCCCCGCCTTCCTCCAGCTTATCACCGGCAGTTTTTCTAGAGTGCCCAGCATAACCTGATGGCAACTAAAAATGAGGGTTGCGCTCGTTGCGGGACTTAACCCAACATCTCACGACACGAGCTGACGACAGCCATGCAGCACCTGTGTGTGTGCCAGCCGAACTGAAGAAATACTATTCTGTATTTCAAACACACCATGTCAAGGTCTGGTAAGGTTCTTCGCGTTGCTTCGAATTAAACCACATGCTCCACCGCTTGTGCGGGCCCCCGTCAATTTATTTGAGTTTTAATCTTGCGACCGTACTTCCCAGGCGGAGTGCTTAATGCGTTAGCTTCGACACTGAAACTATTGTCCCAGCGACTAGCACTCATCGTTTACTGCGTGGACTACCAGGGTATCTAATCCTGTTTGCTACCCACGCTTTCGTATCTCAGCGTCAAAAATGGCCTAGTTAGTCGCCTTCGCTTCTGGTATTCTTTCCAATATCTACGAATTTCACCTCTACACTGGAAATTCTACTAACCCTTACCAATTTCTAGATCACTAGTTTTAAATGCAGTTCCTGGGTTGAGCCCAGGGATTTCACATCTAACTTTTTGATCCGCCTACATACGCTTTACGCCCAGTGATTCCGAACAACGCTAGCCCCCTTCGTATTACCGCGGCTGCTGGCACGAAGTTAGCCGGAGCTTCTTCTTCAATTAATGTCATTATCATCGTTGATGAAAGAGTTTTACAACCCTAAGGCCTTCTTCACTCACGCGGCATTGCTGGATCAGGGTTTCCCCCATTGTCCAATATTCCCTACTGCTGCCTCCCGTAGGAGTCTGGGCCGTGTCTCAGTCCCAGTGTGGCTGATCATCCTCTCAAATCAGCTATAGATCGTAGCCTTGGTGGAGCAGTTACCTCACCAACTAGCTAATCTAGTGCGGGCTTATCTGAAGGCGATAAATCTTTCTCTTTGCAGACACATCCGGTATTAGCTACAGTTTCCCGCAGTTATTCCGAACCTTCAGGTAAATTCCCACATGTTACTCACCCGTGCGCCACTAGGTCCGAAGACCTCGTTCGACTTGCATGTATGAGGCATGCCGCCAGCGTTCGTTCTGAGCCATAATCAAACTCTTAAGTTAAGTAATTGACTTAAGTCAAATTACGGAACGTCCGTTAAAGCGGAATACTTCTTGTATAAACAAAAGTATTTGTTGATACGTATTCCATTAACGTTCGTAAAAATTAAATTACGAATTGTTGTCTACGTATCTCTTTATTATCTTATTAACATTTTAAAGAGCATACAAACCCCTACTAATTTTAAAAAAAATTGTAGAGAATTTGTTCTTTTCAATAGAAAAGAGTATGTGCCTATAATAGTATAAAAATTCCTTGTCAAATCATAAAAAAGAAAAAAATATGGCTAATTTCTAGGGATATTTTTTAATATATTAAAATTTTAATTTTTATTAGAGAATCTAATGAATTTTTGGTTGCGGGAGTAGGATTTGAACCTACGACCTTCAGGTTATGAGCCTGACGAGCTACCGGGCTGCTCCATCCCGCGATAAGAAAAATCTTGATATTACTAACTTGGTCAAAATACAACTAAATAAATTTATATTTATTAATATTTAAAAAAAATATTTTATACTTTGGGCATTAATAGAAAGTTATTGTTATCACCCCAGCCTTTTTCAGAATTAAGCAGAATAAAAAAAGTAAGTCTGGACTTATTTTCAACAGGATCACCTGCTCTATGAAGTATATCGGCAGTATTTACAATAATTGCAGTTCCTTTTTTACCATCGATTGAATGGTACTTATCTTTAAGATCATCTGGTAATTTAGAGTGCTCATATCTTCCAAAATATTTATTTTTTAATGCATAAAATGATGTTTTTTTATCAAAACATTGAAGAGACTCTTGCTTTTCTTGATCACTTAAATAAAGCATAACTCTTAACCATTTTTTTTCATGCCTTCTCCAATCAAAATGCCAAAAGCTTGAAAAGACTTCGTTAGATTTATTTGATTGGTAATTTTTAGATGTGTACAAGTTATCTGTTATTGAAAAACTATTACCTAAAATAGATTTTAAAACAGGATAAAGAGATGAATTATAAATTATATTTCTAGATTCTGGAAAAAATAAAAGCATCAATAATTTTGAGCGAGCATAAAAGTATACATTTGATTTATTTACAATTATATCTGAAAAAAATTTTTTATTTTGAAATGATTGAAGAAATTTAAATCTTTTATTCCAAAGGTTGAATGTATCTATTGATTGATTGTCTAATAAAAATTTACAAAATCCATTTTTATTAAAGTCATCTATTCTATCGTTAATAATATTTTTATTTGATAAATGATAACGATTTGATTTTATAAATATTTTAGAAAATAACCTAAAAATTAATGAAAATTCAAAAAAAAGAACATAGTAAGTATACAAAATTAAAGTTTTTATCATGATATTGATAGAGTTATTAATTTAAATTCTAGATTATAATTCGAACATTGCAAAACAAAAATGGTAGCGGAGGAGGGATTTGAACCCCCGACATCACGAATATGAGCCGTGCGCTCTGACCAACTGAGCTACTCCGCCATTTTGTTAAAATTATATACTAAATGATTCTCCACATCCACAAGTACTCTTTTCATTTGGATTTTGAAAAACAAATCTAGATGAAAGTTTATCAGATTTGTAATCCATTACAGAGCCTAATAGATACATTGTTGCTTTTGGATCAATTAATATTTTGATACCCTCTTTGTTAATAATTTCAAAATTTTTAAGATCAGAGGAATTAGCTAAATCTAATTTGTATGAGTAGCCACTACAACCTGATTTATCAACACCAACTACCACTGAGTCGACGCCAATAGGAGCTTCAGATAATATTTTCTTTATTTGAATTGCCGCATTTGAGGTTACTGAGAGTAGATCAGTCATAGTACTATTATAAATTAAATTAAAAAATATCTAAAGCAAGTTTTGCATCTTCTGACATTAAATCTTTATGCCATTTAGGTTCCCAGACTAACTGAACCTGAATTGAGCCTAAATTCTGAAGTTTTTCTATCGATTTTCCTACATTTTCTGGCATTAAGCCTGCAACAGGACAATTAGGGTTTGTTAATGTCATATCTATTTTTATTTCATTTTTATCACTTATATTTATTTTATAAATTAAACCTAAATCATAGAGGTTTACGGGTATTTCAGGATCCATTACAGTTTTGATGCAATCAATAACTTCGTTTTCATTTATAATTGATGGTGTTTTAAATTGATTAATATTTTTATAATAACTTGTATCTTTGTTAGGTAGGAAATCTTTTAAATTTTTTTCTTCCATTATTACTGTAAAATTTTAATGATTTCCTCTAGGCTATCAACGAAGTAATCAACATCTTCAAAAGTATTGTACACTCCAAATGATACTCTTGATGTGCCACTTATTTTATAAAACTTCATCAAGGGCTGACAACAATGGTGACCAGTTCTGATAGCAATATTTTTTTTATCTAACATTGCACCTAAATCTGAATTATGGATACCATTAATACTAAATGATATTATTGCTCCTTTATTTTTGGATGTTCCATAAATATTGATATTGTTAATCTTTTTTAATTTTTCTAAAGCATTGTCATGAAGCTGCATTTCGTGATTATAAATTTCATCTGGTCCTGTCTGTTTCATAAAATCTATAGATGAAGAAAACCCAATTACTGGAGCAATTGGAGGGGTGCCAGCTTCAAACTTCTCATATCCGTCTGCATAAGAACTGCTTTCAATATCTACATCATTTATCATCTGACCTCCACCTTGATAAGGAGGAAAACTATCTATCCACCTATCCTTCATGTAAAGTACTCCTAAGCCAGATGGCCCATAGATTTTATGTGCAGAAAACACATAGAAGTCAGGATCTAGTTCTTTTAAGTCTACTTTTTTATGAGGAGCATATTGGCAACCATCGATCAATAGAGGAATATTATAATTTTTTGATAATTCTCTAACTTTTTCAAAATCTGTAATTGATCCAGTTACATTTGACATATGAGTCAATGAAATTAACTTTGTTTTTGAATTTATTTTATCTTTTAACTCATTGTATAAAATTTCTCCTTTAAGATTAATATTCAAAGGAACAATTTTAATATTTTTATTTACTAAATGCCAAGGAATCAAGTTTGCATGATGTTCAAGATAACTTAAAACTATTTCATCACCATCCTTAAAGTATGAAGACGACATAGCAGAGGATACTAAATTAATACCTTCAGTGGCACTTTTAACAAAAATAATATTTTTTGAGGAAACGTTTAGATAATCCGCAACTTTGACTCTTGCGTCTTCAAAATATTTTGTTAATTTTGAACTTAATTCATAGTTTCCTCTATGAATGTTTGCATATTGATTAGTATAACAATTATTTGTTGCATTTATCATTTGATCAACTTTTAGAGAAGATGCTGCTGTATCCAAGAAAACAAGGTTAGAATTTTTTTTAAAAACAGGAAATTTCGACTTTATTTCAGTTATGTTCATTTTATTTCACTTAAATACCTAATTAGTTTTTTTTCTATCATTTCAAAAACATAATCATTTACAATACTATTTAATTCTTCATTTATAAAAGAAGAAACTAACATTTTTATCGCGGCATTTTTACTTATGCCTCTTGATCTAAGATAGAAAATAGCATTTTCATCAATGGGACCAATTGTTGAACCATGACTGCATTTAACATCATCAGCATAAATTTTTAACTCTGGTTTTGAAAAGAAATATGCATCTTTAGATAGAAGTATTCCTTTACTTAACTGATAACCCTCTGTTTTTTGAGCAACACTATCGACATGGGTATTACTAAAGTACGTCGCTTTTGAACTATCATTTAAAATACCTTTATATGCTTGATTGCTTTTACAATCCTCAGATGAGTGTCTGACAAAAGTTTTGTTATTTGAGGTGTTTGAATTACGTAAAAAGAAAAAGCCCTGTAAATCAACTTGAGAGTTGGTTTCTTTTAAATCTGAAAAATGAAAATTTCTCACATACCCTTCTGAAAAATTGTAAACGTGTTGATTATAATTTGCCCTTTCTTTACAAATAGTATGAGTTGATAAAATTAAGCTATGATTAAAGGAATTTTCTTGAACTATAGTATGATTAAAATTAGCATTTTTTTCAATTTGTAAAATTTTGTAAACATTATTAATTGCATCATTTTTATCTTCGTATTCATCAATAAGTTCAACGCTTGATCCCTCTTCACATAAAATATAGTTTCTTTGAAAAACAGTAAAATTTTTTTCAGAAATTAAATTAGATATTTTAATTTTAACATTTTTATTTTTTTTTATTTTAATTTTAAAACCACTATTTAATAATAAAGAATTGAGATCTATAAAAAAATCATCTGTATTTAATAATTCATTATTAAAATAATCTTTACTATCCAATTCAGATAAATTATGAATTTGAATTTGTTCATCATCATAATTTTCACATTTACCATTAACAGAAACAATTGAATAACTACCATCTTTATTTATTCTTGTTATCGATTGATTTTCTTGATGGTTATACTTATAATCAAACTCAAAAAATTTTTTTAAATCAGTATTTCTAAGACTTTCGTTATTTTTTTTGTCGAATTTATTAATGCTGAAGTTAGTTAAAACATTATTTCTATCGTTTTCAACGTCACTGTATTGAGAATATAAAAAATTTTTTTTATTTAGATTATATATATCCTGGATATTCATTATTTAAATTTTTTAAACCCGTCTCTTTCGATTTCAGAAGCTATCTCAGGCCCACCAGATTTAATTATAGCTCCGTTACTCATAACATGAACATAATCAGGCTTAATATAATCTAAAAGTTTTTGATAATGAGTAATTATCAAAAAGGAATTTGTTTTTGATTTAATTTTATTTACTCCTTGAGTAACAATTTTTAGAGCGTCAATGTCTAGTCCAGAGTCAGTTTCATCTAATATGGCTAAGTCGGGGTCTAAAACACTCATTTGCAAAATTTCGTATCTTTTTTTTTCACCACCTGAAAAACCAGTATTTACTGATCTTTTTAACATATCAACGTTAATTCCTAGTTCATTGGCTTTATATCTAAGAAGTTTTGCAAAGGTCAAATTATCTATCTCTTCTTCATTTAAATATTTTTTCTTTGAGTTTATTGCTGAATGCAAAAACGGCGTTATGTTAACTCCAGGAATTTCAATTGGATACTGAAATGCTAAAAACAAACCTTCTTGAGCTCTTTCTTCAATATTTAATTCAAGAAGATCTTTATCTTTGAAAGTAACTTTGCCAGATAAAATTTCATAATCTTCTTTCCCGGCTAGAACATTAGCCAGTGTGCTCTTACCACAACCATTTGGGCCCATGATAGCATGTACTTCTCCTGAATTAATAGTGAGGTTAAGATCTTTTAAAATATTTTTGTCTTCAATTTTAACAGATAAATTTTTTATTTCTAAAAACATTAACCAACACTTCCCTCTAAAGATATTGAAACCAGCTTTTGTGCCTCTACAGCAAACTCCATTGGTAATTCTTGAAGCACTTGTTTGCAAAAGCCATTTACAATTAAAGAAACAGCTTCTTCATGATTTAACCCTCGTTGTCTACAATAGTATAATTGATCTTCATTTATTTTTGAAGTTGATGCTTCATGTTCTATAATTGCAGTATTATTTTTTGACTCAATGTAGGGAACTGTATGTGCTCCACATTTGTTGCCAACTAATAATGAGTCACATTGAGTATAATTTCTTGCTTTATCTGCTTTTTTTGAAAATGAAACATCGCCCCTGTATGTATTTTGTGAATGACCAAGGGATATGCCTTTTGATATTATTTTACTTTTTGTATTCTTTCCAATATGTGTCATTTTTGTACCAGTGTCTGCTTGCTGATAATTATTTGTGATAGCAACAGAATAAAACTCGCCAATTGAATTATCACCCTTTAAAATACAACTAGGATATTTCCATGTTATAGCTGATCCGGTTTCAACTTGTGTCCATGAAATTTTACTATTTTCGCCAGCACATAGACCTCTTTTAGTTACAAAGTTATATATTCCTCCTTTACCCTCTTCATCTCCAGGATACCAATTTTGAACTGTAGAATATTTTATTTCTGCATCTTTTAGTGCAATTAGTTCAACATTTGCTGCATGCAATTGATTACTATCTCTTCTCGGTGCTGTACAACCTTCTAAATAACTTACGTAACTTCCTTCATCTGCAATAATTAGTGTTCTCTCAAACTGACCAGTATCTTCAGAGTTGATTCTAAAATATGTTGATAACTCCATTGGACATTTTACATTCTTTGGAATGTAAACAAATGAACCATCTGTAAAAACTGCAGAATTTAATGCAGAAAAAGAGTGGTCTCCAGGAGGTATAACTGATCCTAGATATTTTTTTACTAAATCGGGATGTTTTTGAACGGCCTCACCGATAGAGCAAAAGATTATTCCAAGTTTTTCTAGCTCACCCTTATAAGTTGTGGCTACTGAAACACTGTCAAAAACAACATCAACAGCAACTCCTGCCAATACCTTTTGTTCTTCAAGAGGTATACCTAGTTTATTATACGTTTCTATTAATTTTGGATCAACTTCACTTAAATCTTTTGGTTTTTTATCAAAGCCTTTGGGAGCAGAATAATAATATATGTCTTGATAATCTATTTTTGGAAAACTTAAGTTAGCCCATTGAGGCTCTTTCATTTCTTTCCATTTTGAAAAAGAATTTAGACGCCAATCAAGCATCCATTTTGGCTCTTTTTTCTTTAAGGAGATAAATTTAACTGTATCTTCATCTAAACCTTTTTTTGGTTTATCAGAGTCAATTTCTGTTACAAATCCATATTTGTATTTATTTTTGCTAAAATTATTTAGTGTATCTAAAGTTTCTGTATCCACAAACATACATCTAATTCATTAAATAAAAAAATCCAGTAATATCAACAATAATTAGGTAAATTTAGAACCGATTTTAAATTAAGAGGTAATCCAACCTCCACCAAGTAATTGGTCATTTTTATAAAAAACACAAGCTTGACCTGGAGAAGTAGCATCAAGATCCTCAAAAAAAGTAAAAGTTCCCATATTGTTTTTTATGTCTAATATTCCAGGCAAATCCTCTTGCGTAGATCTTATTTTGGCAGAGCATTCTAAATTTGATGAAATAATATCACCACCCAACCAATTGATATTTTTGAAACTAATTACATTTTTTTTAAGGTTTTCTTTTGTTCCTAGAGTAATTGAATTTTCTTTTTTGTTCAATTTAACAACATATAATGCCTCTTTAGATCCACTAATTCCAATACCTTTTCTTTGGCCTACAGTATAATTTGATATACCCTTATGCTTACCAAGTAGTTTACCTTCAATGCTGTAAATAGGTCCTTCTTTATTAATATTGGGGTCAATATTTTTTAAAAGACTTCTGTATGAGTCTGAAGTAACGAAACATATATCTTGGCTATCTGGTTTGTTACTTACGTCAAGATCATATTGCTCGGCTATTTTTCTAATTTCAGTCTTCTTATAGTCACCAAGTGGAAAGCGAACATAATTTAATTGCTCTTGCAAAGTAGCAAATAGAAAAAAACTTTGATCTTTCGATAAATCTTTTGCCTTATATAAACTTGCGTTTGAAGCAGTCCCTTTTCTTCTAGCATAATGACCAGTCACTAATGCATCAGCACCAATTTTTTTAGCTTCAGAAAGAAGATCTTTAAACTTTACTGTTTCGTTACATTTAACACATGGTATGGGAGTTTCTCCATTTGAATATGTTTCAATAAAGTCATTTATTACACCGTCGAAAAATTTATTTTGATAATCCAAAGTAATATGAGGTATGTCATTTTCAAAAGCTACTTTTTTTGCATCTGCTATATCCGCTCCAGAACAACACGATTTATTTTTTTTATTTGCTGAATTATTGAATAATTTTAAAGTTATGCCTATTACATCATATCCTTCTTTTTTTAACATTACAGCCGCAACAGAGCTGTCAACGCCTCCAGACATAGCAACTACTACTTTTGTGTCTTTTTCAGACTTATCAAAACCAAGAGAATTCATATATTTAAAACATCTATATTTACAAAATCATATAACTTCAATAATAGCTTTATCAAATGGTTGACTTATTAATTCCTGGCCCTGAAGGTAAAATAGAAGCTAAATATTCACATAATAAAGATAGTGACTCACCTATAGTAATTATATTGCACCCAGATCCGTCAAAAGGTGGAACAATGCATACAAAATTAGTATTCAAACTTTACAAAACATTTATTGAGTCAGGTTTTTCCACAATAAGATTTAACTTTCGGGGAGTAGGCAAAAGTGAAGGTATATTTGATAATGGTGAGGGTGAATTAAGTGATGCTGCTTGTGTCTTAGATTGGCTTCAACAATATAATACAAATTCTAAAGTATGCTGGGTTGCAGGCTTCTCTTTTGGAGCATGGATAGCAATGCAATTACTAATGAGAAGACCCGAAATAAATGGCTTTGTCAGTGTTTCACCACCAGCTAACATGAGAGATTTTAGTTTTTTAGCTCCGTGCCCCTCTTCTGGATTAATTGTGCATGGTGATAAAGATAACATAGCATCTTTTGACTCAACAAAAATTTTGGTTGAAAAATTGCAAAAACAAAAAAAAGTCGACATCAAATTTAATCCTATTAAAGGTGCTGATCATTTTTACGAAAATTTTTCATCTGAGTTTGAACAATCTATAAGAAATTATATAAAAGAAACATTGTCTAAAAAATAAAAAAATGAAATTAAAATCCGATTTTCTTAATGAAATTAACGATAGAGGATTTGTATACCAAGCCTCTAATATTGAAGATCTAGACTTAACAATGTGTAAAAATAAAATAGGTGGATACATAGGTTTTGATATAACAAATAGTAGTCTTCACGTTGGCAGTCTTGTTCAATTGATGCTTCTTCATTGGCTTGATTATTATGATCACAAAGCTATAGCATTAGTGGGAGGTGGGACAACAATGGTTGGAGACCCTTCTGGTAAAGATGAAACAAGAAAATTATTAGATAAAAAAGAAATAGATAGTAATATAAGTAATATAAAAAATATCTTTGAAAAATTTATAAACTTTAAAAACAAAGCTGTAGTAATAAATAATTATGAGTGGCTCTCTAAAATAAACTACATTGATTTTTTAAGAAAATTCGGCTCTAAAATGACACTTAACAAAATGTTAACTTTTGAGTCTATAAAAAACAGATTGGACAGAGAGCAACCTCTCTCAATACTTGAATTTAATTATATGTTGTTGCAATCGTATGATTTTTATTATCTAAATAAACATCACGACTGCACTTTACAAATGGGAGGCTCAGATCAATGGGGAAATATAATAAGTGGTGTTGATTTAATTAAAAAAATTAGTAACAAGAAAGCATTTGGCATCACTTCTCCTTTAGTTACAAATTCTGATGGATCTAAAATGGGTAAAACTGTAGATGGAGCTATATGGCTTGATGAAAAAAGACTTTCAAATCATGATTTTTTTCAATTTTGGAGAAATGTTGATGATGCTCAAGTATCCAAATTTTTGTATTTATTTACTAAAATTCCTAAAAGCGAAATCATTAAGCTATCTAAACTTAAAGGTAGTGAAATTAATGATGCTAAAGAAACTCTAGCTTTTGAGGTTACAAAGATAGTTAGAGGGCATGAAAAGGCTACTCAAGCTCTAGAAATAGCTAACAATACATTTAAATCAAACATTAATGACTTAAGGTTAAACAATTTTACAATTGATAAAAAATTATTAGATAATGATACTTTTTCTATAATTGATGCAATAGAAAAATTAAAATTAGTTAAAAGCAGAAGTGAAGTAAAAAGGTTAATTAAATCCAGTGGTGTTAAAGTTAATGATACAAATTATGAAGAGCCAAATTTTTCAATTAAAAAATTTTCTAATAAAAAAGAAATTAAAATTTCAATAGGTAAGAAAAAAGTTGGTATAATTAAAGTAAATAATTGAAATTATTATATCGTAAGGGAATTTTCCAGGAACTTTTCTATTTTTCCATCTAGAATATCATTTACATTTGATGTTTCATAACCTGTTCTAAGATCTTTAATTAACTTATAAGGATGTAATACATAAGATCTAATTTGATTTCCCCATCCAATTTCTTTCTTATTTTTATTTTGTTCGTTTTCTAAATCTTTTCTTTTTTGTAATTCAAGCTCATACAACCTAGATTTAAGCATATTAATTGCATAAGATTTATTTTTATGTTGAGATCGGTCAGTTTGACATTGAACTACAATATTTGTTGGTAAGTGAGTTATTCTTACTGCACTGTCTGTTTTATTAACATGTTGTCCGCCAGCTCCCGAAGCCCTATAAGTGTCTATTCTCAGTTCTGACTCATTAATTTCTATTTCAATCTTTTCATCTATTTCTGGGTAAACCCAAACACTGGCAAAACTTGTGTGTCTTCTTTTGTTACTATCAAAAGGAGATATTCTTACTAGCCTATGAATTCCACTTTCTCTTTTTAGCCAACCATAGCTATATTCTTTTGATATTTTAAGTATACAAGATTTTATTCCAGCTTCCTCTCCTCTTGTTTCCTGTATTAATGAAACATTACAATTTTTTTGTGACTCAGCCCATCTTGTATACATCCTTTGAAGCATTTGTGCCCAATCCTGGCTTTCAGTACCACCGGCACCAGCATGTATTTCTAGAAAAACATTATAATGATCAGCCTCATCATTCATTAAATTTAAATATCTAATGTTTATAGAGTCAATTAAAACTTTTTTTGACTCATCTATTAATTCATTGCTCAAATTTTCGTCATATTGATCTTTTAGTAAAATATAAAATTCTTCAATAGATTGAATCGACTTTTCAAGATTGTTGAAAGAGGTTATTTTATCCTCAAGAATTTTAATTTCTTTAAAAATAGTTTTGGCTTCTGGCTTATCCCAAATTTTAGGGTCTGAACTTTTATCTTTTAAGACAATAAGATCATTCTTCAATATATTATAGTCAAACTGCCCTCCTTATAAGTTCAAAATTTGATCTTATTTGCTTTATATTGTTTTCTATAATCTCATTATTTATCATTTAATTTCCTAATAAACCACCGGTACCAGAAATGGAATTATTTTCAACACTCCCAAGACTATCAATAATATTAATTTTTTTAACATAAGGTTCAGTTCCTAAAATATATGGCTCCAATATGCTGTTTTCACTATTTGAAGATAAACCAGTGCTCGGATCTATTCTGACAAAACTTATGCCTGATGGTATTCTGAAGGGAATATTCATAGAATTTATTTGAATTTTTTTTGCAAAATTCTTAAAGATAGGTACCGCAACTGAAGAACCAGTTTGTTTGTAACCAAGTGATTTTGGTTTGTCATATCCAACATATACTCCTATTACCAAATTTGGAGAATAACCTATAAACCAGGCATCCTTATTATCATTGGTAGTTCCAGTTTTACCAGCCAAGGGGACATTTAGATTTTTCAATTTCCGAGCAGTCCCTCTTTTAATAACTCCTTCCATCATAGAGGTTATTTGATAAGCAATCTTTGGATCAATTATTTGTTCATAATTATTTTGAATTGTAGGTATTGTTTTATTATTTGTAATTAAACTTAATTTACAGTTTGTGCATTTTTTTGAAATTGAATTATAAATATTTTTTCCATTTTTATCATAAATACTTTTTATTAAAGTGGGTTTAATTTTTACGCCCCCATTTGCTATCATTGCATAAGCATTTGTTAAATCTTTTAGTGAAACAAGGCCTGATCCTAATGACATCGATAATTTTTCATCTATGTTTTCATCAATATTAAAATCTCTAATTGTGGAAATAATTTTCTTCATTCCTATTTGATTTGCTAATCTTACCGTCATTAAGTTTCTAGATTTTTCAATTCCAGTTCTCATAGTCGTTAATCCATAAAACTCATCAGTATAATTTGCTGGTTTCCATTTTGGCAAACCTGGCCCTTGATCTACAACATAGGGAGCATCTAAAATAAGCGTCGAAGGTGTATATCCTTCCTTTAAAGCAGTTATATATACAAAAGGTTTGAAAGCTGAGCCAGGCTGTCTTTTAGCTTGAGTTGCTCTATTAAATTCACTAGATTGATAACTAAAACCTCCAGATAAAGCTAAAACATCTCCATTGTGAGGATTAATTACTACGATTGCTCCATTTACTTTTGGTATTTGACGTACAAAAATATTTTCCTTGTTGATTTCAATAAAAATTATATCACCCACAATAAATTTTTTTTTAATTAGCCATTTATTCTCTTCAGTATCTAAATTAATGTCATAATTATTGTTTTTAAGATCTTCTACACGAAGATTTCCATTATTATTAGATAATATAATTACTGGCTTCCATGTATTAGAGAAAGGATTTAAATTTTGGTAATATTTTGTTCTTTTTTTAAATTGATTATATTTTATATTTTCAATAACTCCTCTCCAGCCTTGTTTTTTGTCATAAGATAATAAACCTTCATATAAACTATCATTTGCTAATGTTTGAATCTCAGAATTTATTGAAGTTTTTATTATTAATCCTTCTGAATAAAGTTGTTTCTTACCATATTCGCCATACAAGCTTTTTCTAATTTCCTCATAATAATAATCTGCTTTGTTATACAAATCCTCTGTTCGTTCATATATTTGTATAGGTTTTTTTTTGAAATCTAAATCTTTTTTTGAAATATAACCATTGGCATACATCCTATTTATGACCCAGTTTCTCCTTTCAATTGCATTATTATATTTGAATTTTGGATTATAATTATTAGGTGCTTTTGGCAAAGCAGCCAAAAAAGCTATTTCATGAAGTTCAAGTTCATTTATAGATTTATTAAAATAGTTTAAACTAGCTGTTCCAACACCATATGAGCCGAAACCTAAGTAAATATCATTAAGATACAATTCTAAAATTCTATTTTTTGATAAAATATTTTCAATTCTAAGAGCTATTAAAATCTCTTTTATTTTTCTTTTGTAGCTAATTTCACTTGTAAGTAAAAGATTTTTAACAACTTGTTGAGTAATAGTCGAGGCACCCACTACTCTTTTATCAGATGAGTAAGTTAGGATATTTGTAAATAAAGCTCTAAATATAGCATAGATATCTATACCATAATGCTTATAGAAATTTTTATCCTCAGCAGATATAAATGCATGTTTAACATTTTTTGGGATTCTTTCTCCAGGAATAAAAATTCTTTCTTCTACATAAAAGCTTTTTAATAACAGTCCATCTGAACTATAAACTCTAGAAGAAAGATTAGGTTTATAATTAATGATTTTTTCATATGAAGGTAATTCTGGTGAAAATATCCAAAGAACATAAAAAATAGCACTTATTGAAATTAATCCAACAATTACCGAAGAAAATACAAAAAACTTAAACAATTTAATAATTCTTTTCATAAATTTCTTATAATCTACATTGTGAAATAGTTAAAAATATGACAATAGTCAAAATACAATCATAATACATAAATAATGTTTTTAAATCTTAAAAAATACTACGGAGTTTCGGCTATATGTCAAAAAATATACTTATCGATACAACAAATACTAATGAAACAAGAATTGCAGTCACAGAGGATGGAAAACTTGATGATTTTGAAATAGAATCAAACAAGAAAAATGCAGTAAAAGGAGATGTTTATCTCGCTAAAATTACAAGAATAGAACCATCGTTGCAAGCAGCTTTTGTTGATTTTGGAACTAATAGAAATGGTTTTCTTCCGTTGACAGAAATTCACCCAGACTATTTTAAAATACCTGCGGCTGACGAAAAAAAAATAAAAGAATTAAGCGAAAACATGCTTAATGAAGACAAAAAGGATGATGACTCAATTGAAAATGAAAAAAATAATGAAATTAGTGATATTGACAACAATGAGTTATCAAAAGAAGATATAACTGATGATGAAAATAAAATAAATTTACATAAAAATAAAGTTAGAAGAACCAATCCAAAAAAAGAATATTTCAATTTTTTTAGAAAATATAAAATTCAAGATGTTATTAGGCCAAGACAAGTAATACTTGTTCAAATTAATAAAGAAGAAAGAGGTCTTAAGGGTGCCGCTTTAACTACATATTTATCTTTTGCAGGAAGATATTGTGTTTTGATGCCAAACAGCATGAATAATGATGGTATTTCTAGAAAAATTGGCGACTTAGAAGAAAGAAAAAAATTAAAACAAATTATATCTTCTGTTGAAATTCCGAACAGGATGTCAGTTATTGTAAGAACTGCTGGGATTGGTAAAAATAAAAAAGAAATATCAAAGGATTTGACTTTTCTAGTTTCTCAATGGAATAAAATTAGAGAGCTTACTCTTAAATCTGAAGCACCTAAGTTAATTTATGAAGAAGGAAGTGTTTTAAAAAGAGCTATAAGAGATATGCTAACTGAAGATGTAGATAAAATACTTGTCGAAGGTAAGGATGGTTTTGAAAAAATAAAAAAAATAGCTAAAAATTTAGTTCCAACTTATACAAAAAAAATAAAACAATACAAATCAAATGAAAATTCATTGTTTGCTGAAAATAATATTGAAAGTCAAATTAATGAACTATTTTCTCTAAATGTTAAGCTAAAATCCGGTGGTTCGATTGTAATTAATACGACTGAAGCTCTTGTGGCAATTGATGTTAACTCTGGTAAAAATACGTCAGAAAGAAATATCGAAAGTACAGCATTAAAAACAAATCTAGAAGCCGCTGTTGAAATTGCAAGACAGTTAAGATTAAGAGATTTAGGTGGGCTAGTTGTTATAGATTTTATTGATATGGATGACTATAGAAATAATTTTAAAGTAGAAAAAACATTAAAATCATCTTTAATTAGAGATAGGGCAAGAGTTCAATTTGGAAGAATTAGTATGTTTGGGCTTATGGAGCTTTCTCGACAAAGGTTAAGATCTAGCTTGATAGATAAATCTTATGAGAAATGCAATTACTGTAAAGGTTCGGGATTAATATTAAATAGTGTATCGATTACTGATCAAATATTTAATGTTATCAAAGAAAAATTATCAAATAACAATAAGGTAGTTTTAAAGGTTAAATGTAATACTAACCTCGCAGAAAATATTTTAAATGAAAAGAGAAAAGAAATCATATCTTTAGAAAATATAAGTGATTCACAAATTAAATTTATTTTTGACAATCAATATTCTTTGCATGAACCAATAATAGAGGTGGAAGATAACAAAAATGAACGTAACAGTAGAGATGATAAATCTAAAAATTCAAAAAAATCAAATAAAAAAACTATTATTACAAAAAAGAAAAAGATAATAAAAAATAAGACAACAAAAAAAGTAAATAAATCTGCAGAAAAAAAAGAAGTAAATAATGAAAATAATGAAAAAGAAATTGAATTAGATACAAAAGGGTCGGATAAAGAGATGACTGAAGAAAAAACTGGCTGGTGGTCATAAAAAAATTTATTAAATTATTATTATTATTAATATTTATATTTTCTAATAAATATGCTGTTTCATCTCAAATAGTTGATTATGAAACTGAAATTTTTATCAATAATTTAATATTAGAAATAAAAAAAGTTAATAATTTAAATAAAAATATAAACTTTAAATTATTATCAAATAATAATATTAATGCTTTTGTTGATGAAAAAAAAACAATACACATAACTTCAGGATTAATAGAGAATTCAAATGACTATATAGCATTAGTTTCAGTGCTGGCACACGAGGTAGGTCATATACATAGAAATCACATATCAATAAGAAAACTTTCTATAAATAAATTAAATAAATACAAAAATATTTCAAATTTTTCGATTATTGCTGGATCAATGATATCAAATAGTCCTGAAATATTACAAGGTTTAGCATTAAGTTCAGCTGGCTCATCGAATTTATATTTAAATTTTAGTAAAGAACAAGAAACCGAAGCTGACATTTATTCAGTAAAAACTCTAAGTAAACTTGGAGTAAACTCAAACTCAATAACTGATTTGCTTAAGACAATTGAAAAAAAAAATTTAGACAAAGGTATTTCTAAAGAAAATCAAAGATTGAGTACACATCCATATTTCGAGGATAGGATTAACTTGTTAAATTATTTAACTTCAAATAAAAATTATAAGATTGATCAAAAACTAGATTTACAATTTCAATTTATAAGAGCTAAATTTTTGGGATATAGTGAAAATATTTCAGTAATAAATACTTTAGAGGAAACTTATAGATTATATGCCAATTCTATTTTGGAGGCGAAAAATGGAAATTTAATAAGTTCACTTAAAATACTAAACGAGCTTATTAAAAATAATAAAAATAATATTTTTCTTATTGAAACCAAAGCAGATATATTATTTTCTTATGGATTTACAAAAGAGTCAATAAGATTTTATAAGCTGGTCTTAAAACAATATCCTTTAAATTCATATGCTCAAATAAGAATATTTTCAGAAACTAATTTAGAGGAGCTATCAAGAGCTGAAATCGATGAGTTATTTGTATCAAACTTAAATTTATTAAAAAAATATTATAATAATAAGAATATTTTGTTAACGTATTTGAGAATAGCAAAGCACAATAATAAACAAGATTGGTTAGATTTTTTTAATTTTTGGCTTAATAAAAATAAAAATAATGACAATATTATTAAAAAACTTAATGAATTCAAAAAAACAAATGATAAAAATTTAATTGAATTAATAACAATAATAGAGAATAAATACTTATGATTGGATCATTGAC
Organism: uncultured Alphaproteobacteria bacterium; assembly: GCA_902518985.1. GTDB lineage: Bacteria > Pseudomonadota > Alphaproteobacteria > HIMB59 > CACPNW01. The sequence goes on from CABYIF010000009.1 coordinate 33,936, forward strand.
TCACAGTGACTATGTAAAGCTCTTTAAAAATAAACAAATTATATCAAGAGATTTTAACATTAATCAAATACAACCCTCCAGTTTAGACCTTTCTATTAGTGAAGAATGTTATGAAATTAAATATAGTTTTCTTTCGTCGAACTCAACAGTTAGAAATAATCTTGAAAATTTAATTAAAAAAAAAATTAATTTAAATAAAAAATATATATTTGAAGTTAATAAAACTTATTTGGTAAAACTTAATGAAAAATTAAATCTTAAAAATAATATTTTTGGTAACTGTAATCCTAAAAGCACAACAGGGAGATTGGATATATTTTGTAGAATAATTGTTGATTATTCAGATGAATATGAAAAAATACCTTTGAACTATAAAGGTGAAATCTTTTTAGAAATTACCAGCAGATCGTTTAATATTGAATTTAAAAAAGGTGATAGACTTACTCAACTTAGATTAATTTATAATAAGCATAGATACTTATCCGATCATGAATTAAAAAAAATTAATGCAAAAGATAAAATTGTATTTAATCATAATTCAAATATTAATAAGGTTATTGATAACGGATTAAGGGTTTCTGTCGATTTAATTAGAGATAATAGTATAATTGCTTATTGTGCCAAAAAAAATACGCCAGTATTAAAATTTAATAAAATAAATATGCATAAAATTAGTGATTACTGGTTTTCAATGAGTGCTAATAAAAAACACATATTAATAAAAAAGAATAAATTTTATATTTTAAAATCGAAAGAAAAAATAAGAATCCCAAATTTTCTTGCAGGAGAAATGATTCCTTATGATACTGGTATCGGTGATTTTCGAGCACATTATGCTGGTTTTTTTGACCCAGGATTTGGTGAAAAAAAAGGCTCTTATGCTGTTCTTGAAGTTAAAACCAATGAATTACCCTTTTTAATTGAAGATGGACAAACAATAGCTAGAATAAAATATGAAAAGTTGAACAAAATCAGTAAAGTTGTATATGGAAAAGATATTTATTCTAACTATCAAAATCAAGGACTCAAATTAAGTAAACATTTTAGAAAAGATGAATAAAAAAATAGTTATAATTAATGGGCCAAATTTGAATCTTCTCGGTAAACGAGAAGATGAGATTTATGGTAAAGCTACTCTTGAAGATATTAAAAAGCAGTGTGAAGAAATTGGTGAAAAAATTGATTTAAAAGTTGATTTTTTTCAATCAAATAATGAAGGTGAAATAATAAATAAAATTCAAGATGTAGATACGAAATATGATGGTTTAATTATTAATCCAGCAGCTTTTACACATTCATCTATAGCTATTCTTGATGCTTTAAGAGCGATTAAAAAACCAAAAATTGAAATACATTTATCCAATATATATTCTAGAGAAGAATACAGAAAAAAAAGCATAACTTCTGAGGGTGTAGATGGATTAATTTGTGGATTTGGTCAAAATAGTTACATTCTAGGAATTGAAGCAATTAACAAATTAATTTATAATTGATTTATGACAAAAATTGATAAGACAGACATAGAAAATATCAAATTGATTATAAAAGAAGCTGACTTTAAAGGCGCTTCAAAAGTAAAGATTAAAAAAAATAATTATGAAATAGAAATTACGTCAAATAATTTTTCATCAAATAATATTAATACGCAAATTTCTGAAAGATTAGTTGAAAATAAAGAATTACCTGAGCCAAATGAAGTAATCAATGATGAAAATATTGTTAAGTCACCGATGGTTGGAGTATCTTATTTATCTGCTGATCCAAATTCACCGCCGTATGTCAAAATCGGACAACATGTTAAAGCTGGAGATACTTTACTACTAATAGAAGCAATGAAAACATTTAATGAAATTAAAGCGCCACGCTCAGGTATTATTAAAAAAATTGTTGTTTTGAATAGTCAGCCTGTCGAGTTTGGTGATATACTTATTATTTTTGAATAATGTTCAAAAAGATTTTAATAGCTAATAGAGGTGAGATTGCTTTACGCGTTCTTAGAGCATGTAGAGAATTAGGTATCAAAACAGTAGCCATTCATTCTGAGGTAGATGAAAGCGCAATGCATGTTAGAATGGCTGATGAAAGTATTTGTGTTGGACCTGCATCGGCTCAATCAAGTTACTTGAATATTCCAGCAATAATTACAGCAGCTACATTAACAGATTCAGATGCCATACATCCTGGATATGGTTTTCTGAGTGAAAATCAAAGATTTGCAGAAATCATTGAAGAACATAATATTAAATTTATTGGCCCAAAATCAGAACATATAAAAATGATGGGAAATAAAATCGATGCAAAAAAAGTAATGGATGATGCTGGGGTACCTACTGTAAAAGGATTAAATAATTTGGGTGATAAAATAAAAATCAAAGAATTTATTAATAAAGTAAAATATCCAATTATAGTTAAAGCTGCAAGCGGTGGTGGTGGAAAAGGTATGAGAGTTGTAAATGAAGGTGATGATTTAGATAAGGCGATTAAAGAAGCAAAAATTGAAGCTAAGAAATCATTTAATGATGAAAATGTTTACTTGGAAAAATTTTTAACATCTCCAAAACATATTGAAATTCAAGTTTTGTGTGACTCGTTTGGAAATGTCGTAACTCTAGGAGAAAGAGATTGTTCTATTCAAAGAAAACATCAAAAACTTATTGAAGAAAGTCCAAGTTCAATTCTTACAGATAAAGAAAGGATTAAAATTTCTAATCTTTGTAGAAAAGCTATGAAAGAAATAAAGTATGAGGGGGTCGGTACTTTAGAATTTTTATACGAAAATAATGAGTTTTTCTTCATGGAAATGAATACAAGATTACAAGTTGAGCACCCTGTAACAGAAATGGTTACGGGAATAGATCTTGTTAAAGAACAAATACTTGTTGCTTATGGAGAAAAGCTAAAAATAAAACAAGAAGATATTGAATTGAAAGGGAGTTCAATTGAGTGCAGAATAAATGCTGAGCACCCTGAGAGCTTTATTCCATCTCCAGGTAAAATTACTCAATATCATCAACCTGGTGGACTAGGTATACGAGTTGACTCTGCTGTATATGATGGTTATTCTATTCCTTCTCACTATGACAGTATGATTGGTAAATTAATTACCTACGGATCTACAAGATCAGAAGCTCTTAAAAAAATGAATAGAGCGTTGGAAGAGTACGTAATTATGGGAATTAATACTAATATTCAACTTCATCAAAAAATTATTCAATCTGATGAATTTACAAGAGGAAATTACGACATAAATTTTATGTCAAAGTTTAATTGAGCAAAATAATTGAACTAAATAAATTAATTGAATTCTACAAAAATGCTTACTTTCCTATGGCTGATAGCAAGTACAGTGAAGATATAAAATTTTATAAGCCTAAATTAAGATTTATAATTCCAATATTAAATTTTCATTATCCAAAAAAACTTTTTAATGATTTTAAAAAAACAAAATATATTTTTAAAGTTGATCATAATTTTCCTAAAGTAATAGAATTATGTAAAGAAATTAAAAGAAAGGAGAAAGATACTTGGATAAATAATACAATTTTAGATACATTTATTGAATTACATAAAAGAGGAATTACTCATAGCGTTGAATGTTACGAAGATGAAAAACTTATCGGTGGATTATATGGTTTACACTTAGGTTCATGTTTTTTTGGTGAGAGTATGTTTAGTTTAAAGACTAATACAAGTAAATTTTGTTTACTTTATTTATTAGCAATACTTAAAAAATTTGATTTTTCTATTTTAGACTCACAGTTTTTTAACCCTCACTTACTTCAATTCGGTGCCTATGAAATCGATAATGTTTTATATGAAAAAAAACTCAGAGAAAGTTTAGTGAAAAGAAGTATTTTTCAAAATATTGAAAGTTTTCAAGAAGTATTGTCATTAATACAATCAACTAACCAAAGATCATAAATTGGATTTTCAAGGGGTGTAACATCAGGTGAAGAGGAAATCATCCAACCTCTATATATATTTATTTTATCATTATTAATTGTATCATATACATCTATCAAAGCATAATCTTCAGGAATTTCAGTTGGTGGAGTACTTGAACAATATAAAACTTCAATATTTAAACTTTCCCAAGTTATTTTTGAATTAACTAAAATTTTTTTTTCAGAAACTTTGTTCGTTGTTTTGTTTAATAATTTGAAAAAAGCATATTTTTTTTCAATTATTTCAGCAGAAACTGAAAATGAAAGAAATAGAAATAAAAATATTCTAATCAGGAGTCCAAGTTTTATAATCTTCTTGTTTTTTTTCTGGATCATAATTTTTTGAAAGAGGGTGTGACGATGGAAAATATGCTTCACTTGTTCCAGTCATATTTGGTTTGTGATTCTTTTGCCATTTATATTTATGAGAATATTTAATTGGAGGATTATCTATAGACCTATGAAGCCACGCATGCCAATGTGGAGGGATATTCGATGCTTCTATATCTCCATTATAAATAACCCATCTTTTTGCATTTAAATCATTGAAATTTTTAGAGCTACAATAATATTTATTGCCAAGCTCATCATTGCCAACAAGGTTCCCGTTAAACCATGTGTATATTTTTGTTCCTAATGACATATTTAATTCTATAAAGATTAATGTACTACTTTCCAATTAATTTTTTCATTAGCATAAAAATTCTTAACTTGTATATCTTTGTAGCTTGATAACTCAGGCACTATCCATTCAGTTTTTTCTAATTTAATTTTTTTTTCATTTAATGGAAAATTATAGAATTTAGCGCCATTAATAGAAGAAAATATCTCTAAATTATTAATTGCATTTTCTTGATCAAAGATTTCTGCGTATAATTCAATTGAACAAGGTGCTGAAAAAATACCTGGTTTAGAAGACATATCAGATTTTTTTTCATGAATAGGATGAGGTGCAGAGTCTGTACCTAGGAAAAATTTAGAATTATCATAACAAGCCGCTTTTCTTAATTCAATCAAATCAGTTTCATTTTTAACAACTGGCATACAAAAATGATGGGGATTAAACTTTTCATTAAGAAATACATCTTTTTTTGTTAACAACATGTGGTGAGGTGTAATTGTCCCCCCTATATTGCTATTTTCTTTTATATATCTGACGCCATGAGAAGTTGAAACATGTTCAAGTACAATTTTTAAAAAAGGAAATTTATTTCTAATAGTATCTAATTCATCATCTATAAAATATTTTTCTCTATCAAAAATATCTATATTTTCAGCTACTTTTTCACCATGTATTAATAATGGACTGCCTTCTTCTTCTAATACTTCTAATAATTTAAAAATCTTAGAAATTTCAGTTACGCCATCTTTTGAATTAGTAGTAGCATTTGTTGGATAAAGCTTTGATCCAAAAAAAATTTTTTTTTGCAAACCCATTCTAAAATTATCTAAATTTAATTTATCATTTAAATAACATGGGATAAGAGGTACAAAATTATTGTTTGATGCTTTTATTAATTGCTCTTTATAGGTAAGAGCTTTTTCAGTATCAGTTATAGAAATTAGAGTATTTGGCATTGCTACACATCTGTTATTTATTCTGGAAGAAAAATTTGTTACCATTTCTAACATATCACCTTCCCTAAAATGGACATGCCAATCATCAGGTTGAATTATTTCAATATAATTATTCACAATAATTACTTTTTTGTAGGGTATTATAAATCTTTTCTACACTTATAGAACCCATATAAGATTTTGTTTTATCAATATTAATACTTTTAAAGTAATCATAGCTTTCTTTTGTTCTAATCACCTGTGAGTCTTTTCTAAAAGGTCCATAAATTCTATCATTTGTAGGACCAAATAATATTATAGACCTTAAATTTGAGGCTGATGCCATATGTGATAAGCCAGAGTCATTTCCAATAAATATATTTGATTTTTTCATAAAAGCTGCAGTTTGAGTAAGAGACGAACCAAATAAATTTAAAATATATTTACTATCAATATTTTTCGTTATTTCTTTGTAATAAAATTTTTCTTCTACTTTTGATCCTACCAAAATAAATTTTATATTTTTATTTTTATTTAAAATTTTTTTTAATAGAGCATTGTAGTTTTTAACACTCCAAATTTTAGGTCTCCAGTTTCCTCCGGGAAATATTACAAAATAATCAATATTATGTGATAAATTTTTTGTAACCGTCTGGTCTTCTTCATTGTTAGTTTCAATAAATAATTCTGAACAATCAAAACCAAAGTAATCAGATAATTGTTGAATATGATTTATATTAGATTTTTTCTTAAAAATAAATTTTTTTTTATGAAATAAAAAATATGATATCAATGAACTTCTAAAGTCAATTACAATGTCCCATTTATTTCCAAAACAATTGGTTATTATTTCAAGCCAATGTAAATTGAATTTTTTTTTAGATATAGTAATTATTTTTTCGACAGATTTAAAATTTTTAAATATAGGTTTAGCTGATGGTCCAATAACAAAAGTGAATTTTGCTTCAGGGTATTGTTTATTGAAAAACTTTATAACTCCAGTTGACAGAATTGTATCGCCTATAAGATTTGATGAAATAACAAGAATTTTCACAGAAATATTACATTTTTTAATAATTCAATATATATTTAGTTTATTATGAAAGATAAATACTTTTTTCATCATGTTAATTCAAGATTTTTTAAAATTTCTGGTAAAGATTGTGAGTCCTTTATTCAAAATTTAATAACAAATGACATTAAAAAATGTAATGATGGGTCAATAATTTATTCATGTTTACTAACTCCACAAGGAAAATTTATAGCAGATTTTTTTATATTTAATATCAAAGGCAGTTATATTTTTGAAACTAATGAAAAATTTTACAATAGTTTATTAAGCAGATTAAAAATTTATAAACTTCGTTCTGAAATACTTATAGAAGAAGTGGAAGACCTTCAATCTTATTCAATTTTTAATATTTTTTATGAAGATAATAATGTGAATTTATTTAGTGATCCAAGAAATAATAATTTGGGCAACAAACTTATATTAAATAAAAAAATAAAAATTTCAGATAGCAATGTAGAAGAAATTAGTGAAAAAGAATATCACGATATTTTAATTTCTACATCAACACCTTATACACCTTTTGACATCTTGGAAAATAAATCTTTATTATTGGAAAATAATTTTGAAAACTTAAATGCTATTGATTGGGAAAAAGGTTGTTATGTAGGTCAAGAAATTACAGCTAGAATGAAATATAGAGGATTACTTAAAAAAAGACTTTATCCTCTAAAATTAAAAAATGGCACTGTTAAAGAAGGTGAAGATTTAATAGTAAATAATAAAAAAATAGGAACTGTAATTTCCATAGCAAACTCAAATATTTTTGCTACTCTAAATATAAATTTTGTAGATGAATTAAAAAAAAATAATAATATCTTAAAAATTAATGACTCGTTAGCTTTTGATTTTTTAAATTGAAAATTTTTTTCTATTTATTATTATTGGAACCATCAAAAATAGAAAAATAAAAATCATTGGAAAAAATATATAATTAATTCCATAATTATTAGCTATTAGTCCTAAAGTAGCCGGTGCTCCAACAAATGTTCCATAAACTGCAATTGATATTATTGTTATTCCTACTCCACTATCTATTCCATCAATTTTTCCAGCTAAACTATATGCTATTGGAACTATTGAAGATGCTCCTAAACCTAATAGAGAAAAACCAATAATAGCTGCAAAAATACTATTGAAATTAATTAAGATTATTAAACTTACAATAGTCAATAAAAATAAAAAAAGAATTAAAAGAAAAACTCCAATCATGTCTCTCACCCAATCACCACTGAATCTTCCTATAACCATAAAAATATTAAAACTTAAAGAAGCTAATCCAATATAGAAACCATCAGCTTGTATAAAATCTCTCATATAAAGAGCTCCCCATGCATCAACACTTCCTTCACTTAGGGCATTTGCCATTGCTATTAAAGCTAATAAAAAAATAAGTAATGGCCAAATAAAAAATATATTTTTTTGAGTTGAGTCTTTAGATTTTGTTTCAACTTCTGATTCTAAACAAAGAACAAAATATAAACTTAATGGCAAAAGAATAATTACATATAAAATTATATTAAAATTAAAAGAATATTTCCACTCCAGTAAAAAGCTAGTAATTAAAGAGCCAAATAAAACTCCAAGACTCCAAAAGGCATGGAAACCAGACATCATTGATTTTTTTTCTCTAACTTCTAAATTTGAAGCATAAAGATTACAAGCTACTTCAAACGCACCATAGCTCATTCCAAAAATGAAAGAGAAAATCATAAAAATCCATAAATCTTGAATGAAAGGTACTGGTAACCATAAACAACCCTCTGCAATCAAAGTAAATGTTAAAATTGATTTAGTAGAAGTTTTAAGAAGGAGAGCATTTGCAAAAATCATTGCAACAATTGAACCAATTGCAAATGAAAGCATAATATATCCAACACCCACATAATCAGTTTGAAGTTGATCTTTAATAGTTGGTATTCTAATGACCCATAGACCAACATAACAAGCAGTGATAAAAAAAATTATTTTTATTGCATGAATATCACTAATTTTTTTCATACAAGTTTTTTAAATGAAATAACTTTTATAATATTCAGGAAGTTTTTCGATAGATACTCTTTCTTGTCTCATAGTATCTCTATCCCTAACAGTAACACTTTTTTCTTCTAGTGTTTCGAAATCAATGGTTAAACATATTGGCGTACCAATTTCATCATGTCTTCTATAATTTTTTCCAATATTTCCTGAATTTTCTAATACAACTCTTCCTAATCCTAATTTTTGTAGGTTGGATTTAATTTCTTTGGATAGATTTACTAACTCCTCATTATTTTTTTTAAGCGGTATAACAGCAGCTTTTATCGGAGAAAGATGTGGTTTAAGAGAAAGAAGAATTCTCTTATTTTCTTTGTCAGTTTTTTCTTCTTTATAAGCTTCGTTGAGCAAAGCGAGAACCCCTCTATCAACACCAGCTGATGGTTCAATGACATAAGGGATATACCATTTTTTTTGATCTAAATTTTGGACAGCTAATTTTGTTGTTGAGTCTGAATTTTTCATAACTTTTGAAAAAATTTCAAAGTCATTTTGATTTTTAGTATGAGATCCTAAATCAAAATCAGTTCTATTAGCAACTCCTTCAAGCTCCTCTTCACCATGAGGAAATAAATAATTTATATCAACTGTTCTTTTTGAATAATGAGCAAGTTCACTTTTTTCTACTTCAATTTTTTTTAAATTTTCTTTTCTAATTCCTTGATCTATCCACCAATTTATTCTTTTATCTATCCAATATTCGTGCCATTTATCATCTGTTCCTGGCTCAACGAAAAATTCTAATTCCATTTGCTCAAATTCTCTTACTCTAAAAATAAAATTACGAGGAGTTATTTCATTTCTAAAAGCTTTTCCCATTTGAGCAATTCCAAAAGGAACAGTCTTAGAAGTAGAGTCCAAAATATTTTTAAAATTTGTAAATATTTGCTGACATGTCTCAGGTCTCAAGTATGCAAAAGACGAACCATCATCTACTGGTCCAATAGATGTTTTAAACATCAAATTAAAAGGTCTGGGATCTGTCAAATCTTCTGACTTACATTGAGGACACTGATTATTTTCTAATTGATCAGCTCTCCATCTTGATTTGCAAGATCTACAATCAACTAAAGGATCTGAAAAAGTATCTTCATGCCCTGATTGCTTTAATACTATTGGAGAACTTAAGATAGATGCGTCTAAGCCTTCTGTATCATCACGCTCATATACCATTGACTTCCACCAAGCTTGTTTAAGATTATTTTTAAGCTCAACACCCATAGGCCCGTAATCATATAAACCCTTAATACCGCCATAGATATCATTAGATTGAAAAAGAAATCCTCTTCTCTTACAGAGTGAAACTAATTCATCCATTGTTTTAGCTACCATAGCAAGCCTTCTTAAAAATTAATCTTTAGGTTTATATTCTTTTGTTTTAGGATCAATTTCTAAATCAATAACTGATTCTTTATTTACTTTATTGTTGCTGAATTTGTCTTGTTTTTTTTTATTAATTTTAAATATTAATAACACACTCACTAAGATAATGAATAATATAAGGAATTTCATTAAAGTCCAAATCTAGAAAGCATAACTTTTTCCTCAATTTTATTTAAGATTTCATCAGAATTTAGAATTGAAGATGAGAATCTCCTTTGCAAAAAAGATTTTTTTTGGTTTATCATTTTTATTTTAACTTTTTTACCGAATTTTTTTTGGAGTATTTGATTTATTGAGCCTATGCCATCTGCTAAGCCAAGATCGATTGCTTTATCTCCAACCCAAAACAGACCTGAGAATATTTCTTCTAATTTACTTTGATTCAATTTTGAGCCTCTTCGACTTTTTACATATAAAATAAAATTGTCATGTATTTGTTCTTGAATATCTTTAAGACGATCAATATCATCTTTTTTTTCTTCTTTAAATGGGTCTAGAAAACTTTTACTTTTTCCAGAAGTGTATACTCTTCTTTCTATACCAACTTTTTTGAGTAAATCTACAAACCCAAAACCTGGAGATATGACACCTATAGATCCTAAAACTGAATTCTGATCAATGTAGATTTCGTCTGCTGCACAAGCTAACCAGTAACCTCCTGAAGCAGCAACATCCTCAACAAATGCAATAACTGATTTGTTTTTTTCTTTAGCCAATTCAATAATTTTTTTAGCTATTAATGAAGATTGAGTTGGGGAACCTCCAGGAGAATTTATAATTATAGCTACTGCTGGTGATTTTTTATCAGAAAAAAGTTTTTCTATTAACTTTTCTAGATTATTAATCGATAAACTAGTGCTGCCAAGTCCAGATTGTGAGGCAATTACTCCTGACAGACGCAATGTTGGAATTTGGATATTTTTAGAAAAAATTTTTTTAAACATCACTATTAATACCAAAAGTTAATCTTTTCTTAAAGAGTAATGTAATCATTTATTTGTAATTCCATTTAAAACGGTTTAAGTGCGTCAATTAAGTTAATGATTTATTTAAAAAACCAAATATCTCTATAAAAATGTCAAATGTTATACCTTTAAAGAAAAAGCAAATTACTTTTGAAAAACTTATAGATGATCTTACGGATTTATGTCAAAAAGATCTTATTTCAGTTAATACTATTATTCTTGACAAACTTGATAGCAACGTTCCACTAGTTCAAGAAGTTGCAAAGTATTTAATATTATCAGGGGGTAAAAGATTAAGACCTCTTTTAACTGTGTCGAGTTATCATATGATCAATAAATCAATTAATCAAAAAGAAAATTCAATTAATCACATTGGTTTGGCAGCAGCAGTTGAGTTTATTCATGCCGCAACACTTTTACATGACGATGTCATTGATGAAAGCAAACAAAGAAGAGGAAAGCCAACAGCCAATGAAAAATGGAAAAATAAAACAAGTGTATTAGTAGGTGATTTTCTATTTAGTAGAGCTTTTCAGTTAATGACTAAATATGGAAATTCTAAAACTTTAAGGATCCTCGCTGACACTAGCGTAATTATTTCTGAGGGAGAAGTTTTAGAACTTGCTAATGATAAAAACTTAGAAATAAATGAAGATATATACTTTGATGTAATTAACGCCAAAACTGCCTCTTTATTTAGTGCAGCAAGTCAGGTTGGCGCTATAAGTGCAGGTGCTTCTAATACTGAAGTAAATGCTCTTAAATCTTTCGGCACAAACTTTGGAATGACATTTCAATTAGTTGATGATGCAATTGATTATTCCTCTAACAATAAAATTATAGGCAAGAATACTGGCGATGATTTTAAAGAGGGTAAAATAACACTGCCAATTATTCTAGCTTATGGAAGATCAAATGAAAAAGAGAAGAAATTTTGGAAAAAAACAATTTCAAAATTAGAACAAGAAAATGGTGATTTTGATCAAGCTTTGGAAATTATTAATAAATATCAATGTATTGAAGATACAATTACAAGAGCTAATCACTTTTCAAATG
>CABYIF010000010.1 GCA_902518985.1 uncultured Alphaproteobacteria bacterium
AGCATTTAGAAAGTTTATTAAAAGAGGTAAATATTGATACTCCTAAAATGATAGTATTTGAAAGTTTATACTCTATGGAAGGTATAAGATCTCCGATACTTAAGATTGTTGAACTTGCTAAGAAATATAATTGTATGACCTACTTAGATGAAGTTCACTCAGTTGGGCTTTATGGAGAAGAAGGCAAAGGTATTGCTGTAGAAATGGGAGTTGAAAATAAAATAGATATAATTAATGGCACACTTGCAAAAGCCTATGGTCAAATGGGTGGCTATATTGCTGCCAGCTCAGAAGTTATTGATTATATAAGAACCTTTTCTCCAGGATTTATATTTACAACTTCAATATGTCCTTCAATTGCAGCTGGTTCATTAAAAGCAATTGAAATAGTGTCAATGGCTGAACAATTAAGAATAAGAATTAAAGAAAATTCATCATATATAAGACAACTATTGGACTCAGTAGCCATCCCTTATATTGATACAAACTCACATATAGTTGCAGTATTAGTTAATGACCCATTTTTATGTAAACAAGTGTCACAAGACTTAATAGATGATCACAAGATCTATGCTCAACCAATTTTTTATCCTACAGTCCCAAAAGGCCTAGAAAGACTAAGAATAACTGTTACTCCAAAGCATAGAAAAGAACATATTGAAAAAATGGTCAAAGCATTAGATAAAGTTTGGACTAAAAATAAACTACCAAGACGGAATATTAATAAAGTTTCTACGATTTAAGTTTTTAAACCAATTTCTGACTGTCGGGCAGCAAATCCATAATAAATCACTGCTAAAGTAATTATAACTCCACCTACTATAACGGTTAAACTTGGTACTTCGTTTATGCCAAATATAGGAATCCAAACCCACAAAACTCCACCAACAACTTCCATTAACGAAAGTAGAGCAAGCTCCGCTGAAGGAAGATATTTTGCACCTAGACTATAAAGTATTAATCCTGAAGCAACTATTATTCCGTGAAGTAAGCTTAAATATGAATTTATTTTTGGCATTGTTATAAAAGGTTCTAATGAAAAATCTAAAATAAAAAAAGCAAAAATTGCACAAAAAATACCCGCTAAAACTACTGTTGTAAATTTTGGTGTCTCTGGCTTCCATCTTATCGTAACTGTATATAATGCAAACCCTGTTGCTGAGACAAATCCAATTATAGCTCCTAAAGCAGTTCCAGATATACTATCATTTATAATCATTGTGCAAACGCCAATAAAAGCAATTACCATAGCAATTAATGTAGATTTTTTAAGTATCTCTCCTAAAACAAAGTAACCTACAATAGCAGCTATAAAAGGCATTGCTGCTAGCATAAAAAGAGTTACAGCAGCTGACGTCATGGTAATTGAGAATATAAAACCAGTAAAAGCAGTAGCTAAAAAAATTCCTCCTAAGACTGATGATATACCTATTTTTAAAAAATTTTTATAGAATGAAAATCCTTCTTTAAAAAATAAATAAATTAATAAAATGAATGAAATTGTAAAGCCGCGATAAAACAAATATTGAAAAACATACTCGTGACTATTAATCATATATCTAACAGTCAATGCCCCAAAGCTCCAAATAGTACCCGCAAGAAAAACAACAGTAAAAGCGTATAAATATGTATTTTTAATCATTAATGGCAATTCAAACCATTAAATTAGTTAAATGTAAATTGATATTTTAATTATTTAATTGAATACCTGTATCTTTACTGCCATATAATTTAAATTTAACTTTATCATTGTTATTTTGATTAATTTTTGAGGTTGTAGCTATTTTACAGCTTATAATCATCAAAGTGATTGTTATTACTGACAAATACCTACAGATCCTAATGAACATTTTTTTCCGTCAATCCATATAGCATTTGATAAATTAGCTTCTTCAAATATTGCTCCTGAAATATTTGCTCCCAATAAGTTAGCTTCATATAAGTTTGCGCCTTTAAAGGAAGCAGCAAATAAGTTAGAACCCTCAAAATTTACTTTTGCCAAATTAGCGTTATCAAAATTTGCATTATTACAATTGGCACCTTGTAAATTTGAAGCATATAAATTTGAATTACTAAAATTAGAGAAAATAAAATTTCCAATAGATAAATTGGAATTATTTATTTGAGATTTTTCAAAATTAGACAGAGATAAATTAACTCCTGACATTTGTGCATTTGCTAAAGCAGTGCCAGAAAGATCTAAATTTTCGACAAAATTACAATTAGTCCAATCCACTTCATTTGCTGGTTGATCACTACATGCAGCCAATACAGCATATGGAGTAAAAAAAACTAAAAACAATAAAATTAAAAATCTCATATTTTTTTTTATTACCAATTTATGTTAAATTTAAGGCAAATTATCGAGAAGTTAATTTTAACTCAATTCTTCTATTTTGTTGATAATCAATATCAGTTTCACCTTCACTGATAGGATAAAATTCTCCGTATCCCGCTGATGCTAATCTATTTGATGGGAAACCCAGATCGAGCAAAAGTTTTAATACTGTATTAGCTCTAGCTGTAGATAATTCCCAATTGGATGGATATCTTATTGTTTTTATAGGTCTTTTATCTGTGTGGCCTTCCACCATTATAATCCAGTCAATATCTGATGGGATATCATTAGTAGTCTCTTTTAAAGTAAGACCTATTTCACTTAACTTTTCTTTGCCAGCAAGCTGTAAATCTGCTGACGCTGAGTCAAATAGTAGTTCCGATTCAAAAATGAATCTATCTCCTACAATTTTAATGTCATTTCTATTTCCTAAAATAGATTGTAATTTTCCAAAAAACTCAGATCTATATTTTTGCAGTTCAAATACTTTAGATGTAAGAGCTTTATTTAATTTTTCTCCAAGTACTTCTATTTCTAAATCTTTTATCAAAGCTTGGTTCTCACTTGCCTCTAAAGCACTATTAAGAACAGCTATTTCTTTTTGCAGAGTATCAATTTGAATTGAAAGAATTTCTACTTGTTCTAATGTTTTTGATGCTTGTTTTTGCATTTCTTTAATTTCTTCTAGTGACGTTTCTTTTTGTATTTGATTTTCTTCTCCTAATAAAACTATTTGATTCTCGAGTAGTTCAAGTTGTTCGAGTTGTAGTTCTTGTTTATCTTCAGACAAAGAAAGTATATTATTTAATTCAGATATTTTTCCACGTAGACTGAAGATAGTGCTATCTTTTTGAATCAAGTCTTTATTTAATCTTGCCAATTCTTCATTTTTAAACCTAATTGCATCAAGCTGTTCAGTAAGAGATGCATCTTTTAATCCAAGACTATTATTAATTTCTAAAAGATCATTCATTAATTCTTGATATTGAGATATTTGACTTTGCAATTCTTCATCTCTTAATGATAATTCAAGATTTGTGCTTTCTAATTTCTGATTTAAACTTAAAAGTTTTTCGTTTTTATTTTTAATTGCCAATAACTGCTCTTCAATCCCCCCTTCCTCTAAACCCAAACTTTCATTAATTGACATCAGATTTTTATTCTTTTCATTTAATTCTGCAATTGTGGATTTAAGAGATTTTTCACTTTCTATTAGTTTAAAATTAGCATTATCTAATTCTTGATTAAGTATTTTTAGTTGATCAATTCTTGATGCAAGTGCTTTATTAATTCTTTCTCCCAAACCTTCAGTTTCAAGTAAAATAATCTCTTGTCCCTCATAAGTTTCTAGTGCATTTGCAACTATTCTTAATTCTTTTAAAAGAGTGCTAATTTGTTCTGTTAAAGCAATAATATTTTGTTCCTGAACGAATATTTCTGATCTTTTTTTGGCTATATCTGTTTGTAATTGTTCACTTAACAATTGCTCACTTTGTAAATTTTGTTGGGTATCTTTAAGTTGATTTTCAGTCTGTAAAAGTGTCGAAAGAGCTTTTTCTTTATCTTCAGTTTCAATAACAAGTATTTTGGATAATTCATTAATTTGTGTTCTTAAATTTTCAAGTGCCTTATCTCGTCCAGATATAGCATCACTAAGATATATTTGTGAAACTGTAAAAACCATTAATACAAATATAATTACTATTAAAAGGGTTGCTAATACATCTACAAAACCTGGCCAAATGTTTGTTGTATCAGCAAGTCTATTTCTTTCAGACCTAATAGACATTATTATTTTTTTAATTTCTTAAGTTCTTTTTCAATATTTTGAAAATATTCTTTTATTTTTTTTGCCTCTAGTATACCATTTTTACTTATCTGATCAGTTAAATTAATCAATGATGATTGAGTATTCAATTGAGTAGATAAAAAATTTGAGAGTTTTTTATCTAAATTTAATGAATTCTTATTAATTTTATCTAAAATTTCATTAAATTTTTTTAAATTACTTGATATTTCACTTTGATTATTTGAAGTTTTTTTTATTGTATTTACAAGAATATCTAAGTTATCATAAATTTTTTGAAGTGCTTGAATAGTTGGTTTATCTTCCTTATTATTAAATTCTGGTGATGCATTAGATGAAAGTGTTTTTTCAAAAAATATACTATACCTATTTTGAGCTTGTCCTAAATTTAAATCTAGTAAACCTAAGATTAATGAACCTGCAAGACCTAAGAGAGAACTACTGAAAGCAATACTCATACCTTCGAGTGGTGCGTTCAATCCATCTTTTAATGAATTAAAAAAACCAGCAACATTTGTATCGTCTATACCTAATCCACTAATAACATTTCCAACCGAACCAATTGTTTTAAGCAAACCCCAAAAAGTTCCAAGCAAACCTAAAAAAACTAAGAGACCTACAAGATATCTTGAAGTTTCTCGAATATTTACCAACGCCATGTCTGAATTTTCAATAAGTCTATTTATTGAAGAACTCTTAAAAACAAACCTGCCATCAATATTTTTTAACTCTAAAGAAATATTTTTTTCAGACCCTCTTAAATTTACAAAGGACTCTATTGAATTAGTAATATTGAAGTTAGAAAATGAGATAAATTTATAATTTAGATTAATAAGATGATAGAAATTAAAAGTTATACCAAATACTAAAGCCAAAAGAATAATAATATTTATAAATATATTAGATAAAAAAGCATTTTGTAATACAGGGTACAATAAAACTACAATAATAAATACTAAAACTAAGAATATAGATGATCTAATTATATAGTTGTTTAAACTTTGCGTCATTATTAAGAAAAGTACATTACCATCATAGCATTTGCAATAGATATAAATGTATTAGTTATAAATATAATTTCTTGTTAGAGGTAAATTGTTAATATTTTTTGCGATTTGTATTTGAAATACTACATTACCCATATTCATAAAAGAGTATTTACTAGCAAGGAGATAGAATTCCCACATCCTAAAAAACTTCTCATCAAACATTTTGATAATTTTATCTTTATTTTCTATGACATTTTTATACCAATGTGAAATGGTGTGAGCATAGTGCAATCTTAAAACTTCAATATCAGTAACATTAATATTAAGTTTTTGGGTTTCTTTCATTATTTCAGATAATGATGGTATGTAACCACCAGGAAAAATATATTTTCGAATCCAAGGACTGGTAGCTGTTGGATTACCTCTTTGACCGATTGTATGTAAAAGGAATACACCATTATCCTTTAATAAATCATTAGCTTTTTTAAGATAAGTTTTAAAATATTTAACACCAACATGTTCAAACATACCAATAGAAACTATTCTATCATATGACTCTTTTTCGTTTCGATAATCTTGAAGAGCAAAAGTTACTTTGTCTGCTAATCCTTCTTTTTGAGCTCTAGATGAAGCAGTTTTAAATTGATTTTCAGACAGTGTTATACCTTTTACTTTAGCTCCAGTTGTTTTTGCAATCTCTATTGCCATACCGCCCCATCCACAACCAATATCTAGAACTTGCATATTTTGACTAATTTGTAACTTATTAATAATATGTTGTTTTTTATCTTTTTGCGCTTGGTCTAAACTAATATTGGAATTATGAAAATATGCACAAGAATATTGCATATCTTTATCAAGAAATAATTTGTAAAGTTTTTCATCAATATCATAGTGATGAGCCACATTTTTTTTTGATCTAACATGTCGATTTATTTGATGAAAAGGCTTAAAAAGAGATGATAGATATTCATAATATTTATAAAAATTGTTATTAGATACAAATTCATCGTAACATTTTGTGACAAGGTCTATAAAATCTTCTATTGAACCTTTTTCAACAATAAGCTCCTTGTCCATATACGCTTCACCGATGTAAAGGCCTGGGTTTAAAAATATTTTTCTTTCAATAGACTTATTAGTTAATTTTATCCTTATTGTAGGATTAGTTTTACCAAACTCATGTTTGTAATTATTAGAATCTACTATTTGAAGCGTGCCTTCAAAATTTAATTTATTTAAAGCGTTATAAAGCATTACCTAAAATATATTAAAAATATACTAGGTAATGTCAATATAATGAGATTACTTTTTGTAAAAGTAAAAAAAATTGGATAGTTTTAGTTTAAACTTAAGCAGCAATACGTCGATTTTTTTGAGCCTCTTTTTCTTTTTTAAGCTCTTTTTCATCGATATAAGCGACATCACAATGACTTTGGCAATAAGGTTTACCTGCAACTGTATCAGCTTCGCAAAAGTGAAATTCCTTTTCTTGAGGATCACCTATTGGCCATTGGCAGTTAGAGAAACTATGCATAACACTGTTTTGTTTAAAATAATTTTTTAAAATTGACATTATGTTTTTTCCGTTAGTTTAATTTCGAGGTAGTTTATATTTATGAAAAAACTAGTGTTCAACATAAATATTTAAAAAGTTGTTAATTATCAATATGTTAGTATTAAAGGCAATACTACCTACTATATGTAGATGCGAATTTTTATAAAAAAACGAATCGAAAATATCTAATAAAGAATATTAGTAAAAGTAATAATGAAAAAAATATTACTGAATTTAATATTAACTTATTATTTAATCTAGATTTGGGTGGTTTTCTGATGATTATAAAAACGATAATTGTGCTCCAGAATACTGCTAATATTATCCATCCAGTAATGAAAGCGTAGAAAAAGTCTTCACTCATAATTACAAATCAAATTAAGCTTAATTATTAAATACCACAATATGTACCAGTTTTTTGAATATACTTTTGATGATATTCTTCAGCTTTATAATATTCTTTTACTTGACTAATTTCAGTTACAATGTTTAATTTCGTCTTTTCAGAATACCTATTCTTTGACTGTAATGATAATTTTTTTTGATTTTCATTAAAATAGAATATTACAGATCTATATTGTGTTCCTATATCTGGTCCTTGGCGATTAAGAGTTGTTGGGTCATGACATTTCCAAAAATGCTCAACTAAATCTTCATAGGATATATTACTTTCATCATACTCAACTAAAACAACTTCTGCATGATTTGTATCACCAGCACATATTGTTTCATAAGTAGGGTTCATTGTATGTCCACCTGAGTATCCAACTTCAGTATTTACTACACCATTTAATTTTCTAAACGATTCTTCCACACCCCAAAAACATCCTGCACCAAATAAAGCTTTTTCCATATTAAATTAAATATATATTTATTTTTAATATTTTCAATTTTTTATGAAATCTAAATTTAAAATTATTAATAAGAAAAATATCTATAGTGGATTTTTTACAATGAATGAAATTACTCTTAAATATTTAAAGTATGATGGTTCTTGGAGCAATAGTGTTAAAAGAGAATTATTTAGTGGTGCACAAGTAGCTGCAGTTTTACCATACGATCCGGTAAAAAAAGAAATTGTATTAATAAAACAATTTAGGCCAGGGACAATTTCAAAAGATGTAGATAATTATCTTGAGGAAATTGTTGCGGGAATTATTGACCCGGGCGAGAATCCTGAGACAGCTGCAAAAAGAGAGTGTTTAGAAGAAACTGGTTGCGAAGTAAAAAAATTAATACCTATACAAAATTATTTTCCAGCACCTGGTTCATCGGAGTCATTTTATCATCTTTTTTTAGCTGAAATAGAAACATTTGATGGTGAAAAAATCATGGGCCTCAAAACTGAAAACGAAGATATACTTGCAAAAAGTTATAATATTGATGATATAAAAAGAAAATTACACAATAAAGAAATTCTTAATGGTTTAGCATTAATAGCTCTACAATGGTTTTTTTTAAATATTAATTAATTAAGTTCCAACGCCTCTTTGATAGGGTTGCACTAATTGTTTACAAATTAAATTCATATCTAAAGTTTCGAGATTTTGATCCATGGTTTGATACTCCTGACATTCGTATAAATCATTTTCATTTTGTAAAACAGTAACAAATAGTATTAGCATTAATCCATTTCCTATTTGAATATCACTAATAGAGTAGCTTTTTACTTCGTACCCTTCATCAATTAGATCTTTATATGTCTTTTCAGTATCTAACCACTGATCAAGATTTGGATTAGCAAATACTGAACTTGATATAATTATTAAACTAACAATTATTAATTTTATCAGTTTTGATTTAACCATATAATTATATTATCTACATGTTTCTTTATAGAAACTACAGGATAGAATACTTTTTTTATAATATTGTTTTCCACAATAATTGTCATTCTTCTTATATAAGTTTTTTTATCGACTGAGAATGTTGGTAATTCAAGTTTATTTGTAAATAATAAATTTGAGTCACTTAATATGTCATATTTTATATTTAATCTAAGTGTCATTTCTTTAATATCATCTATACTTTGTGTAGAAATTCCTATTGGCAAAGCATTTAATTTTATAAATTGTTCGTAATTATCCCTAAAACAACAATTTTCCAATGTACATCCAGAGGCGCCATTAATTTGATGCCAGTTTTTTGGAAGTTTTTTATCAGGATTGCCTGTCATTGAATAAAAATAAATCACTATTCGAAAAGTATCATATCTGTTTAATTTCAGTAAATTTCCATCTTGATTAGGTAAAGAAATTGATGGTAATGTTCTATTAATAAATCTCTTATAAATTGTCTCAACCTCAGGTATGGGTTGATCTTTCTTTAAATTAGTGTCATCCATAACTTTAATATATTAAGCTTATAACATAAGATTTATAAATGACTAAAATCAAACCAGTTTCTAGTATGACTACACCAAGATTTGCAGATGTAGCAACTTTTTTTCGACTACCAATAGAAAAAAATTATACAAAACTTGATTATTGTATATGTGGAGTACCTTGGGATGGTGGAACAACCAACAGACCTGGTGCAAGACATGGTCCAAGGGAAATAAGGAATGCATCATCACTAGTAAGGCTATATCATCCAGTGTCACTTAAAAGTCCATATGATAAATTTAATGTAGCTGATATTGGTGATTGTCCAGTCAACCCTGCAGATCTAATGGATTCACTTTACAAAATTGAGAATTTTTATAAGAATATAAATCAAAGCAAAACTATACCAATATCAATCGGAGGGGATCATCTTATAAGCCTTCCTATATTAAGGGGCATAAAAAAAGATAGACCTATTGGACTATTTCAATTTGATTCTCACTCCGATACTTGGGATAGCTACTTTGGAGGTTATAAATATACTCATGGAACACCTTTTAGAAGAGCTATTGAGGAGAACCTCATAGATCCAAAAAAATATGTCATTCTTGGTCTAAGAGGATCTCTCTACGATCCTAATGATTTAAAATGGGCGCGAGATCAAGGAGTTACGTTGATAACAATAGATGAATATTATGAAATGGGATTTGTCAAATGTATAGAAAAAATTTATGAGGTCTTAAAAAATACTGATACTTATTTTACTTTTGATATTGATGGAATAGATCCAACATTTGCTCCTGGTACCGGAACTCCTGAGGTTGGTGGTTTTACAGTTAGAGAGGCACAATTGATAATAAGGGCTTTAAATGATTTAAATTTTGTTGGAGGGGATGTTGTTGAGGTATCTCCACCTTTTGATGTAAATAACTTAACCTCTCATGTAGCAGCAACAATTGCATTTGAAATGCTCTGTACAATGACAAAAACTAACTAAATATAAATTTAAAAGATATTTACAAATATGATACTAAGCCTAAAAATTTTCTAAACCTATCTCTAATAGTAATTGGGTTCAGAGGTATAGGTTTGACATTTACATTCCCGGGTTTAATTTTAGAAATAATTATATAAGAATTTTTTTTATCTTTGATTGCATTGCGAAGATTATCAGAAGTTTCTGTAGCATCACATTCAATTACTTTTTTACAACCACATCCAATAGCTACTTCTTTTAATGAAGTTTTTTCACCTGTAAAACTATTTTGATCTCCAGTTGATCCATAAGACTCATTATCAAGAATAAGTAATGTATAATTATTAGGTGCTCTATTTCCAATAGTGGCAAGGGTATTCATGTTCATCAAGACTGAACCATCTCCATCTATACTTATAACATCTTTTTTTTGTGATAGTGCTAACCCTAATCCTATAGAGGAAGCAAGACCCATACTTCCCAGCATATAAAAGTAATTTGTTTGATCTTTAATTTTATATAATTCTTGAGATGGCAGTCCAATGTTACATATAACAAGCCTATCTTTTAGATCAGCTTGTATAGTTTTTAATAGCTTAAATCTATTCATGGTCTTCTTTCATTAAATCAAAATCACATAAAATAGCGATTGGAGACTCTATAATTTTAGCATGATCAGTATAAATTTTTATTTTATCTAAATCATGTATGGAAGAGCAATGTAATGTAGGTATTTTAAGTGTTTGAAGAATATCTTTTGTTATTTTAGCCATACCACCTTGTGCTCCAACTGGTTCTCCAGGAGTGCCTCTATAACTAATTAGGAAAACAATAGGTATATTATATAATTGCAATAAAGAAACGATTGCATTAACAGAATTACCAATTCCTGTGTTCTGCATCAAAATACATGGAAATTTATTACCTAAATAAGCGCCTGCACATATACCCATTCCTTCTTCTTCTCTTGGAACAGATGAATAGAAAATATCCTTATCTTTTTCTAAAATTTTTATCATATTTGCTAATAATTTGCATGGAACGCTGAGATAAAAATTAACACCACCCATTTTAAGATTTTTTATTATTTTTTTACTTATTTTCATTTTTAAATTTAAATAAAATCATTTCTTAACTTAATTTTAGTTAATGATTTATAAATATCACCCTTTTTTAATATTGGGGATGGAAAATTAGGATTATTAATTGCATCTGGAAAATTTTGAGTCTCTAGACACATACCAAATTGAATACCATAAGTTTTGTTATATTTTCCATTATATTTTTTTTTCATCATATTACCTGTATAAAATTGAATACCTGGTTGGTTCGTAAAATACTCAACTCCCATTCCTGTTTTATTGCTATAAATTTGAGCCACGGGATTATTATATTTTATATCTAATAATGAAAAGTTGTTATCAATTCCTCCAGAATTTAAAAATTCATCATCTATTAAAAAAAAATTATTCAAATCAAATTTAGTACCAATTACTTCCAATAACTTTCCAGTTGGAATAGAATTTACATCATTTTCGCATATATATTTTGAGTCTATTTTTACAAAATGGTTAGTTATATTTTGATAAAAATTTTTGTGCCCGTGAAAATTCCAATAATTGTGATTGGTTAAATTAATTATTGTATCCTCATCTGTAGTAGCTTCAAATGTAATTAATATTTCATTATTATTATTTAATTCATAAGTTGTTTTACATTGTAGATTTCCCGGATAATTTTCTTCTAAATGTTTAGAAAAATAATTAAGGGTACATCTTATAAAGTTTTTATCTTTAATTATTTCATCTAGCTTCCATATTTTTTTGTTAAAACCCTCTTTCCCCCCATGAAGATGATCTGGAGGAGTATTTGGAAATAAATTATACTCTTTATTTTTAATAGTAAATTTACTATTTCCTATCCTGTTACAGACTCTGCCAATGATTGAATTGAAGTAACCATCTGCTTCAAGAATTTCATCAACTGAACCATAACCAAGAAGCACATCTTCAAGGTGGTTAGGATCGCTAAAAGTTGGAATAAGTACTTCATGCATATATCCACCATAAGTAATGAAGCTAATTTTATAATTGTTAGAGTTTTCAATTTCAATATTATCAATTTCAAGATCATGATTATTACTAAATTTTGAAATTTTATATTCCATTATAATTTTCTCTCTCTTTGTTTTTTATAATAGTTTTGCCTAAGATAAATAATAATTCCTCCAATAATAATAAAAAAAGCACCAGGAAATAATTGATCAACTGGCCATTCTTTGAAGAAAATCCAACCTAAGATTAAAGCAAAGAAAATTTCAATATAATCAAAAGGCATGATTTTACTTAATTCTGCTCTTCTAGATCCATAAATTAAAAGTAAAGTGCCAGTCCCTCCAGCAAGGCCCATGATTAGTAAGATAAAAATATCATAAAAACTCCTAAAATTTTCCCACATACTAAAGATAATTACAAGTAATAATGAGCAAACCATAGTTCCAACTTGACCATACAAATTGATAAGTGGTGTTGGTGTATCAATTGTAAAATTTAGAGCTGTCACTCTAGCGAGTGAATATCCAAGAGCCGCTAATATTGGTAATAAAATTATTATATTAAAATCTTCAGACCAAGGTTCCATAATAAATAAAATACCTACAAAGCCAGATAAAACTGCTAATGATTTATATAATCCGAATTTTTCTCCCAGTAGAGGTATTGCTAGAAGCGTTACCATCATTGGTCCAGTATATTCCATTGTAGCAACAAGTGCGAAGGGAATATATAAATAAGATGTATATAGGCACAATTGAGCTACTGATACAAAGACTCCTCTAAATAACCCTAGTCTCCACTGTTTTATAATAACTTTTTTTCCATTGTCGTGCCAATCTTGAGAAAAGTAAAGAGCAATAAAACATGGTATCATTCCAAAAAGATTTCTAAAAACAGATAACTGCGCTGCAGGATAATCATTTCTTAAATATTTTATAGCTATACCCATACAATCTAATAGGAATAAACCAGAGAGTGAAAGAATTACTGCAAGAAAAAGATTGTTTTTCAAAATTTTTAATTTTAATTACAATTTACACAACATTGATCAACCCAATGATCAGGCTCTACTTCAATTAATCCCATCGCAATATTTCCTTCCTTACAATCGTGAGTAGGATTTGGACATCTTGTTCTAAATACACAGCCAGATGGGGGATTTAAAGCACTTGGTATTTCTCCTTTAAGCTCTATTGCCTGAGATTGATTTTCTGGATCAATAGAGGGAATAGAAGATAATAAAGCTTTTGTATAAGAATGTTTTGGATTTCTAAATAGTTGTCTAGATGGTGCCATTTCAACTATATGACCTAAGTACATGACTGCAACAATATCACAAACGTGTGCTACAACACTTAAATCATGGCTTATAAATAAATAGGTTAAATTTAGTTCGTTTTGTAATTGCTTTAAAAGATTAAGAATGTCAGCTTGAATAGAAACATCTAACGCAGCAACACTTTCATCTGCAACAATAAATTTTGGATTACTTACTAAGGCTCTTGCTATAGAAATTCTTTGTCTCTGACCACCAGAAAAGGCATGAGGAAATCGTCTTAGATGTTCAAGATTTAATCTACATTTTGCAGCAATATCTCTAACTCTATCATCAGTTTCTTCCCGCGAATTCGTAATTTTCATTACTTCTAATGGCTCTGCAATAATATCTCTTACAGTCATTCTTGGGCTTAAAGCCGCATAAGGATCTTGAAAAATTAATTGAGCCTTTTTTCTATACTCTTTAAATTCTTGTTTATTAATATTAGTTAAATCAAAGTCTCTGTTATCATCATGAAAAATTACATTTCCTGAACTAATCTTATTAGCTCCAAGTATAGCTCTACCAAGAGTAGTTTTTCCAGACCCAGACTCGCCCACTAAACCAAAAAAAGATCCTTTTTTAATCTTTATATTAATATTATTTACTGCATGTATTTTTTGTTTTTTTGATAAAAAATTTTCTTGATAATCAAAATTTACCGAAACATTATTTACTGAAATTAAATTTTCACTCATATTAACCACAATTTATACAACATTGATCTACCCAATGTCCTGGTTCAACTTCAATTAATCCCATCTCAATATTTCCTTCTTTACAATCATGTGTTGGATTAGGGCACCTAGTTCTAAAAACACATCCTGTTGGTCTATCAAGCGGACTGGGAATATTACCAGGTATGGGTCTTAGAGGTGCATCTAAATTATTTACATCAGGCAGCGCCTCCAACAGTCCTTTTGTATATGGATGTTTGGGATTTTTTAAAATTTTATTTACTGGTCCCTTTTCTACTATACTTCCAAGATACATTACTGCAACCTGATTTGCAACTTGAGCAATTACACCTAAATCATGAGTAATAAAGATAACGCCCATTTGATATTCTTTAATAATATCTTTTATTAAATTTATAACCTGAGCCTGTATTGTAACATCTAATGCAGTTGTTGGTTCATCGGCTAATAATAATTTAGGCATTGTAGAAAGTGCCATTGCAATCATTGCTCTTTGACGCATACCACCAGAGAGTTCAAATGCATATTGATTGAATCTTTTTTCTGCATCTGCAATACCAACTCTATTTAACATATTTATAGATATTGATTTAGCTTCACTTTTATCAATATTCTTATGTATTAATAGTTGTTCAACCATTTGGTTTCCTATTTTTATTGCTGGTGCAAAGCTAGCCATCGGTTCTTGAAATATCATTGATACTTTTCCACCTCTAATTTTTTTTAAATCTTGTTTGGATGTAAATCGTAAGACGTTTTCATTATCTAATATTATTTCTGCATTTTCATTATATTTTGTATTTCCCGGATTTAACTGCATTATTGCTTTAGCAGTAACTGATTTCCCAGATCCAGACTCTCCAACAATACCTAGAACTTCACCTTCATCTACAGAAAG
The DNA here is from genome assembly GCA_902518985.1 of uncultured Alphaproteobacteria bacterium. Lineage (GTDB taxonomy): Bacteria > Pseudomonadota > Alphaproteobacteria > HIMB59 > CACPNW01. The sequence goes on from CABYIF010000010.1 coordinate 14,961, forward strand.
AGATATATTTTCAACCGCAGTAATTCTTCCTTCATCAGTGTCAAATTTAACATCTAAATTTTTTACTTCTAATAAATGACTCATACTATTTTATTTTGTGAGGATCAGCTGCATCTCTTAAGCCATCACCCACATACACAAAGGTTAAAATTAAAACTACTAAGAAAAATACTGGTATAAAATACCATTGATAATTGAGTAGAACATCTGCTTTTGTTGCATTTTGCAATAGTACACCCAAAGAATTAACAGGCTCTCTTAAGCCTAATCCTATAAAACTCAGTGCTGTTTCAGATAGCAACATGTATGGAAAACTAATTACTAAATCTACAATTATATAACTTGTAAAACTTGGCAATAAATGTCTAATAATTATGTGTGTAGAAGATGCACCACATAATTTTGCAGCTAATATATATTCTTGACTTCTTTCACTAAGAAGATGAGTTCTTACTCTTCTTGCTAATGTAGGCCATGAGATTAATCCAAGTAAACATGATATAAAGAAAAAACGTAGTTCAGAACTCCATTCTAAAGGCGCAAATGCAGCAAGACACATAAATAGTGGTATTGGTGGAACAGTTCTAATTGCATCAGTGAACATTTGAAGCAAACTATCTATCCAACCACCATAGTAACCTGATATTCCTCCAATAATTAGCGATAGTACGAATGATATAAAAACACCAAGTGTGCCTACAGCTAATGAAATATAAATTGCACTTAAAGTTCTACTAAATAAATCTTTTCCTGCCTTATCTGTTCCAAATATATGAATACCGCCCTCTTCTACTCCAAATAAATGAGTGTTAAATGTAAAACCTGGAATTTTAAAATCAAAAAATTTACCAGGAAGATTTATATTAAAATCAAAAACTTTATATTCCCAACCTTCTACAAAAAAATAAACATACCTTCTTTTTTCTGTATCTGTTTTATAAACCCATCTAAAATTTGTATCTGCTCCTCTGTATTTAGTAAGTGTATGAAGAAAAGGTCTTGGTGAAAAGCCATTCTCATCCCAAAACATTGGAACTTGTGGCGCCCCATTTTCATATTCTTTATCTCTTCCATTAATTGTTGGGTCATATGGTGAGAGGAAATCAGAAAACAAACTACAAATTATCATAAATAGTAGAATAGAACCCGCAATCATTGCAGATCTGTTTCCAAAGAAACGAGTTCTTACTAATTGCATTTGAGTTGCAGTATAATAAGCTTCTTTTTTTGTTGAACTAACCTCCACCCAAAACTCCCTTTCTTATTCTTGGATCAATAATTGCCAAAATAATATCTGTTACAAAGTTTACAAAAACAATTGTTGCAGTAAGTAAAAAAATAATTGCCCCAGCTAGTTGTTGATCATTTGAACGTGCTAGGGCTTCTATTAACAGTGCGCCCGCTTCAGTTAGAATTAAAATAAGTGCTACAATTGGTAATGCACTAAAAATTCTATTAAGATCAAAACCAATAGAGTTGATTACTGGTCCCAAAGAATGTTTAGCAGGATATCTCCACAACAGACTCATTCCTGAAATCCCTCTCGCTCTTGCAGCCATTACATAAAGTTTGTCATTTTCATCAAGCATGAGCGCTCTAACTGTTTGTAAAGCAAAAGCTGTAGCATTCCATCCTAGAACAAATATCGGTAACCATGCTCGACTTAAGAAATCCATCATTTTTGCCGATGACCAAGGTTCATTTTCAAATTCTTGTGAAAATAATCCGGTCATAGTATCACCGTAATAAACTGTCATGAATAACATAATACATAAAGCAACTAAAAAATTTGGTAAAGCTATGCCAAGATAACTTATAAACTTTAAAGTATTATCTAAAGTAGCATATTTAGTCGTGGCTGATATTATGCCTACAGGAATTGCTATTAAATATGAAAATATAAGTGCCACTAAGCAAATGGTCAGTGATAATGCAAATCTTCCACTTAAGAGTTCATTAATATTCATTCTCAAAATGCAACTGTTACCAAAATCTCTATTTACAACTATGTTTGAAACCCACTTTCCATATCTGTATAAAAAAGGTTTATCTAATCCTAGGCGAATCTTTTCTTTCTCAATATCCTCAAATGTTATTTGAGATCCTTGTGTATTTTTAAATGCAAGATATCTTTCTGCACATGTTCCTGGGACCATTTCCATTAGGGAAAAAACTATAAAACAAACTAATAGCAAAGTAATTATCGCAAGTCCTGCTCTTGTAAGTGTGAATTGTATAAAATTGATCATTTTAAATAATTAGATACTCAGAATAGATAAAATAAGAAAAGCGGCAATACATAATTGCCGCTTTTTTTCTAAGTTTTAAATAAAATTACTCGTCTAACCACCATTGAGTCGCTAGATATGGGTAAGTTCTATAATACTCATAAGAAGTTGTTTTGAATTGCGTAAAGTTTTTCAAAGCATTTCTATGATATGTTGGGAAAGGTGCCTTTACCATTCCAATCAAAAGACTTTGATCTGTCAACATTTTAGTAATTTTTGCTCCCCATTCATTTGACTCAGCAGTACCTAAAGCATAAGATTGGAATTGATCAATTCCATCACTTAAGTCATAGACCCATTGAGGTGGTTCAACACCCTCTGATCCGTTACTATCAATATAAGCTGCCCATTCTAATCCATTTGTATGGTTAAAGTAGTTACCAAACGGTGGTTTGAATGTTTCAGGATCACCAGCAACAATCGCTAGAGGTTGACCTTTATCCCAAAGATGAACATCAAGTTGGTTAGAAGCCTGAGAACCACGATACTCATCAGGAGTTACTTCTTTGAAAGAAGTTTTTATTCCTGCTTCATTGAAATATCTTGCGATAAGCTCTACTTCAACTCCTCCAAATCCCTGAGTTGCATAATCAAGATTGATTGCTAGAGGTGCTCCACTTGGAAGTTCTCTAAAACCATCACCATCAACATCTTTCAATCCTACTTCATCAAGTAAGGCACTTGCACCATCAGGATCATACTGAGTCATATACATTTTAACATCCTCAGTAACAAAGTCAGGTGCTGGTGAGATACCAACAAACTGCTCAACTTTACCTAGACCGTAATACGCAACATCATTAATTTCATCTCTGTTTATTGAAATAGACATTGCTTGACGAAAACGAATATCACCAAAAACTGAACGTTTTTCAGGATCTGCATGATTTACGTTAAAGCTTAAAATATTAGATCCACAACCTGGATTAATCTGAAGGCTATAACCTCCTGCATCTGCACCATCTAGTAACTGTGGAGCTGACTCAAGTTGTACAGATTGAGATTTGTAATCTACTTCTCCATTAACAAGTTTCAATAACCTTATTTCATTTTCATTAATGTATCTTTCATTTTGATAATTAATGTAAGGTAATTGATTTCCAGCTGTGTCAACTTGGAAAAAGTATGGATTAGCAGCGTAAACTCTACCCTCTGTTGTATCTTCAATAGTCATAAATGCTTCCAATGAAGGATAAGCAGCATAAGGTAAGCCATCAACTAATTCTGGATTTCTTAGTAATGGAGTTGGAGTATCAGTCCAACCTGAGTTACCATAATAAGCAGCTAGTGCATCCCAACCATCTGCAAATCCTAGTGCTTGCGCATTAGCGTCTGCATTTGAATCAATTTCTGGATGAAACTGTTCTAAGAAATGTGAAGGCATGAAGAACTGATTATAAGACCAAGCTATTGTTGCCGTTAAACCAGGGAATGGAGATGGTAAATTGAATCTTACTGTTTGATCATCAATTACATCAACTGTCATTGGTTCACCACCAACTAATAGATATGGATATGGTTTCTCACGAATCTTTGGGTTCATCATTAAATCTTCGTACCAAAACTCTACATCCCTAGCTACAAATGGCTCACCATTTGACCACTTATGACCTTTACGTAACATAAAAGTTAAAGTTGTAAAATCATCACTCCATTCATAATCTTTTGCAACATTTGGTACGATAGTTGATAAATCATCAGCAAAACGTAATAAGTTCACGTGTCTTGTTGACAACATATCTGAAGTACCAGCTTCAGTTGCATTGGATAAAAAGTTAATTGTTCCTCCATAAGATCCAACTGAATCGTATGGAACTATTACTAGTGGCTCATCTGGTAATCTATCTGCTACTGCAGGTAAACTACTTGGGTTACCTTGTATAGTTGCATTGATACTTGCTACATCTGGATTATCTGAGAATTTCATAGTGCAATCAGCAGCACTTTCATATTCAGATAATTCATATTGCTGAGGATATTTTCCGCCTGTCTGAGAGTCGTTCATTGTAGAACCTTGACAATGTCCATCTGCAAAAGAGCTTCCACTCCATACAAAAGTTGCGGAAGAAAATATCAAAGCTATGAATAGTTTTTTTAACATATATTTTCTCCTATTAAGATAAATTTATCGTATGATTAATCGTATACAATTTGAGGTTTTAAGTAAAAAAAATTTAACGAATTTGTTACATTTTTTTAAAAAAATTGTGTATTTCTTATTGACGAAATACTTTAAATTACAGCTAAAATTATGAAAAAACATAAAAAATCTGTGCTTTTTATATGTGCTGATCAATGGCGTTTTGATTGCTTTAGCTTTTTAAACCATCAACATGTTCTAACACCAAATTTAGATAAGCTTGCAAAAAAAAGTGTTATATTTAAATCACATTTTGCAGGAATTGTGCCTTGTGGTCCATCAAGGACAACCATGTTAACTGGTTTATATCCATTTATTCACCGCTCAGTATTTAATGGAGCACCACTTGATAAAAGATTTACAAATATTGCTAAAGAGGTTCGTAAACTAGATTATAATCCAATTCTTTATGGATATACAGATACTTCATGGGATCCAAGATACTTAGATCCAAAAGATAAAAAAAATTTTACTTACGAATCACCAATGGAAGGTTTTGATGATGGATGCGTGTTACCAGGTGGAAAACCTGAAGCATGGGCAGAGTATCTTAATCAAAATGGTTTTAAAATTAGCAAAGCTGAAGATTTATACAAAGGAAGAAAGCCTAAAGATGATCAAGCATATATTTATGAACCATATTATATTCCAACTGAATTTTCAGACACCACATTTTTAGCAGACAAAGTTGTTAATGATTTAAAAAAAATCAAAGATCCATTTTTTATGCATGTATCTTTTTTGAAACCACATCCACCCTTTCATGTTGCTGATCCATGGTTTAGTAAATTTAATCCAGATAATATTAATTTATTTAAAAATGATATTTCATTAAAAGAATTATCAAAAAAACATCCTCTACTTGAAGAGTTGTGTAAAAAATTTTTATTAAAAGAAAATTTCTCTGAGATTAATTATGATCTTTTAAAAGATCAAGATGTTAAAAATATTATGAGTGTCTATTTTGCTATGTGCGCTGAAGTTGATTTTAATATTGGTAAAGTTTTGAATGCACTTAGAGAATCAGGGCAAGAAGAGAATACAATGATAATTTTTACTAGTGATCATGGAGAGATGCTTAATGAAAATAATTTATGGGGAAAGTTAGGTTGGTGGGACTCCTCTTATAGAATTCCATTATTTATTTACCTGCCTCAAAACAAACCAAAAGAAATTAACCATCTAACAGAATCTGTAGATGTTGCTCCTACAATTTTAGAATGGCTTGGTGGTGAAATCCCAATTGATTGGAATGGTCAATCACTAATGCATAATATTAATGATCAATATGAAAAATCACTTAATAAAGAATATGTTGTTTTTGATTATGATTTTAGGGAAAGTACTTCATTTGTTAAAGATAAAAAATTAGCACCTGAACAATGTAATCTATCAGTCATTAGAAATAGTAAATGGAAATATGTTCATTTTCCTTCATTGCCATGTTTATTATTTGATTTAGAAAATGATCCTCAGGAAATAAATGATCTATCAAACCTGAGAGAATTTCAAGACATAAAAAATAAACTAGTATCAACATTATTAAGTCACCGCATGATTCATCAGGAGAGACAATTATCAAACACTAAACTTTCTAGTTCAGGTGTTAATACAAATTCTGGACCTTCTAGCAGAAAAATGGAATAATAAAATATGTTAACGACTGTTATAGGAGCCTATCCAAAACCAAGATATTTAAAAATAACTGATTGGTTTAATGCTACTGGTGGTACAGATACTGAATATCCAACTAAATTTTATGAAGATGAAATAAAAAAATTAGGTGATAATGTTGAAGAGTTATTTAATAGAGCTACTGAAGAAATAATTAATGATCAGGAGGAATGTGGGATTGATATCCTCACCGATGGTGAAGTTAGAAGAGAAAATTATATTCACTATCATTGTAGGTATTTAGATGGAATTGATTTTACAAATCTCACAGAAAAAGTTGCTAGAACAGGAAATTATAAATGCTGGTTACCAACAATAACTTCAAAAGTTAAAGCAAAGGAACCTTTTTTAGTTGAAGAGTGGAAAAAAAATCAAAGTTTAACCAATAAGAACTTGAAAATTACTATTCCTGGACCAATGACTATAACAGATACTATAGCAAATACATTTTATGACTCAGATGAACATATGGGTGAAGACTTAGCTGATTCCATTAATGTAGAAATTAAAAGATTAGTTGATGCAGGATGTAAATATGTTCAAGTCGATGAACCTTTGTTTGCGAGAAAACCTGAAAAAGCCCTAAAATTTGGAATCAAAAATTTAGAAAGATGTTTTAAGGATATAAATAATCAAAGTATTGAAAAAATAACTCATATTTGTTGCGGCTATCCTGATAAATTAGATGCAGTAGATTATCCAAAGGCCCCCTTAGATTCTTACAGTAAAATCAGTAAAGCTTTAAATGAATCAATTATAGATACAGTTTCTATAGAAGATGCTCATAGATATAATGATCTAGATTTTTTAAAAGATTTTAATCAAACAAAAGTTATTTTTGGTTTAGTGAAAATTGCAAGCTCTCAAGTTGAGACTAAAGAAGAAATTGTCTCAAGAATAAATGATGCATTAAAGTTTATCGATAAAGAGCAATTAATTGTTGCTCCTGATTGCGGACTCGGTCACCTACCTAGAGATTTAGCAAAAATAAAATTAAAGATAATGGTAGAAGCTTCAAATAATTTCTAGTGTAGTAAAGTATCTGGATTAGCATAATCATAATTTAAATCATCAGCAATAGCTTTATATGTAACGGCTCCTTTAAAAATATTTAAACCATTCATAAAATTTTTATCATTTTTTAGAGCATCTTTAAAACCGTTAGAAGCTAACTTTTGAATAAATGGTAACGTGACTGCATTTAAAGCAAGTGTAGAAGTTCTAGGAACACCCCCTGGCATATTTGCAACACAATAATGAACAACATCATCAACAACATATGTGGGGTTTGCATGAGTTGTTGGTTTACTAGTTTCAACACAACCACCTTGATCAATTGCAACATCAACAATTACAGATCCACTTTTCATCTCTTTGATCATGTCCTTAGTTATAATTTTAGGAGCATTAGAGCCTGGAACAAGTACACCTCCAATTAGTAAATCACATTCAGAAATATAATCTTTTAGATTTATTTTATCACTGTGTAGTTGTTCTATTTTATCACCAAATTGTTCTTTTAATTCCTCTAATCTTTTTTCTGACTTATCCACGATGAAAACTTTTGCTTGCATACCAGTAGCAATTATTGCTGCATTTTCACCTACAACACCTCCACCTAAAATTAAGACATTTGCAGGCTGAACTCCAGGTGCACCACCTAACAGCAAACCACTTCCACCTTTGTGTTTTTCAAGTGAATACGCACCTGCTTGAATCGACATTCTGCCGGCTACAGCACTCATTGGTGCGAGAAGTGGCAATTTATTATTATGATCACTCACTGTTTCATAAGCTATACAAATTGAATTTGAATCAATCAGACCCTTTGTCAATTCTGGAGCTGCTGAAAGATGTAAATAAGTAAATAAAATTTGGTTTTCTCTTATCATTGCAACTTCATTCATTAGAGGTTCTTTTACTTTTACAATCATTTCAGAATCATTGAAAATATCCTCAGCTGAGTTTACAATTTTTGCACCTAATAATTCATAGTCACTATTTGAAAATCCAGCGCCAATACCAGCATCTTTCTGAATTAGTACTGTATGTTTATCCTTTATTAATTCTTTTACACTTTGTGGAGTAAGTCCAACTCTAGACTCTTGAGCCTTAATCTCAGAAGGAACACCTATTTTCATTATTTATCATTCATATAATTTGAGATACCAGTTCTTAATTTTTCAATTATCTCATCAATATGTTTTTTTTCACAAATAAATGGAGGTGCTACAATTAAACAATCGCCAGTCGCTTTAAGACTTAAACCTGCATCAAATAACTTTTTGAAACAAGCATAACCAGCCTTTCCTAAGCGCTCATCCGTCTTGATATCTATTCCACCCATCATTCCATACCCTCTTATGTCTGTAATGATATCTAAATCTTTTAAAGAAAATAGACCATCTAAGAAATATGGAGACATTTCTTTAGCTCTATTAAACAAATCTTCTTTTTCAATGATATCTTGCATTGCTAATCCTGCTGCCATTGATACGGGAATAGCAGAATAAGTATAACCGTGGAAAAATTCTATAGCACCAGTAGGTGAAGCATCGACAATGGTATCATAAATATGATCTCTAGAAGCTACTGCACCTAATGGCACGACTCCATTTGTAATCGCTTTAGCCATTGTCATAATATCTGGACAAACTCCAAATGCTTGTGCTCCAAATGGAGCTCCCATTCTTCCCCATCCTGTTATTACTTCATCAAAAATTAAAAGTATTCCATGTTTGTCACATATTTCTCTTAGTCTTTTTAAATAACCTTTTGGTGGAACTAAAGTCCCAGTTGACCCAGCTACAGGTTCCACAATACAAGCAGCAATATTTTCTGCACCAATATTTCCTGCTATTCTCTCTAAGTCATTTGCAAGATCAGCCCCATGCTCTGGCTCACCTTTAACATATAGATTTTCGGGTAAATGAGTGTGGCGCAAATGATGAACATTTGGCATTAATATATTTGAGAAAGTTTTTCTATTAGCAATCATACCGCCAACAGATATTCCTCCTATATTCATACCATGATAACCTCTTTCTCTTCCAACAATATGAGATCGATGCCCTTCCCCCTTAGCTTTAAAATATGCTATCGCTGTTTTGATTGCTGTTTCAACAGCAGATGATCCACAGATTGTAAAAAATATTTTATTTAAATCTTCAGGTGTATGTTTTGAAACTTTTCTTGCAAGATCGAATGAGCCTCCAAATCCTTGTTGAAATGGTTGAACGTAGTCTAATTGTTCTAATTGATTTGAAACTGCTTCACGGATTTCTGGTCTTGAATGACCTGCAGGACTACAAAATAATCCAGAACTGGCATCTATAAGTTTGTTGCCATAATGATCAGTATAGTAAACGCCTTCTGCTTTAACCATTAATCTTGGACTATTTTTATAATCTCTATTAGACGTAAATGGCATCCAATGCTCTTCTAAAGAATTAGGTATTTCTGTTCTTTTTTCTAAATCCATAAAGTTCCTTTGATTTGATATGACTACATGAGAAAATCTATCAAATCAAAGAATATTTCATATAGATATTAGAAATATCATAGGAAAAAATGTAGCAGTGGTGTACAGATACAAAAAAAATGAACTCGATACCTGCAGATCTTAAATCTAAAGCATTAGAAACCCCTCACTTAGCTGCTGGAGTTGTTTGTGCAGATCAAATAAGTATTTTAGACGCTGTAAAAGAGGGAGTTGGTATAAATCTAATAGATCCTATGCTTATTGGAAATAAAAATCTTATCATAGACAAAGCTAATGAAGTTGGTCTTAATATAGAAAATTTTGAGATTATTAATACAAAAGATGACCAAGAAGCTGCTAGTGTTGCTTGCAGTTTAGCAAATGATAATAAAATAAAAATTATAATAAAAGGTAATCTTCATACCGATGTTTTAATGAGATCTTATTTAAAAAAAGAATATAATCTTATTGAAGGGAGGAGACTTAGTCATATTTGGCACATGACATCTCCTAAATTAAATAAACCTTTATATATAACCGATGGTGCTCTTAACGTTTTGCCAAGAGTTGAAATTAAGTTACAAATTCTTAAAAATGCGGTAGAGTTTTTTAAAAAATTGCACAGTTCGAAACCAAAAGTAGCACTACTTTCAGGAACTGAAGATCCAATTGAAAGTATGCCAAGTTCAATAGATTCAAAAAAAGTAATGGAACTAGCTAATAAAGAAAATGTAGATGCTTTAGTGTTTGGTCCACTTGCTTTTGATAATGCAGTATCATCTGAAGCTGCAAAAATAAAAGGTATAACAAACGAAGTAGCAGGAAATGTAGACATACTCCTAGTGCCAAATTTAGAAACCGGAAATTCTCTTTCTAAAATTATGGTTTATTACATGGATGCATGTGCAGCTGGCATTGTTATTGGGGGCAAAACTCCAGTTGTGGTTCCTAGTAGGGCAGATAATGAAGTATCGAAATTAGCATCAATCATGGCTGCAGTTGTAGCATCACAAAAGTAAACATTCTTAAATATTTATTATTATATGATCTTAAGGCACTATTTTTTAATATTAATAATTGTTGTTTTGTTTGGCAGTGCTTATCCTCTACAAAAAATTATTTTCAATGAAAATGTTCCCCCTATCCTGATGGGTAGCTTGAGAATGTTAGTTGTATTTATATGCTTAGTACCATTTTGGAAATTTAAAATACCTAATAAAAAATATTGGTTACCTCTTTTTCTTTTTTCATTGTGTATGGGATTTCTCGTTAATTTTTTTATGAATTTATCTTTAAGTGAATCTGCAATTGTATCACCTATAATTATTGGCTCACAATTAGCTATACCATTTGCAATTTTGCTTAGTTCATTATTCCTTAAAGAAAAAGTTACATATAAAAAATGGATATTAATATTTATTTCATTTTTTGGCGTTATATTACTTGGATTTGATCCATTGATAAGAAATGAGCTATTTGCATTATTTCTGATTAGTTTTATGGCATTTTTTTATGGCTCTGCTCAAGTATTTTCACGTTATCTTAAAGAACTAGAAGTAACACAGACAAATGCAATAATGGGACTATTTGGATTTATATTTTTAATAATTACTTCATATTTCTTTGAAGGAGATACTATTAATAATATTTCAAATATTAGTTTTCAGTCATGGATATTGATATTACATTCTGGAATACTTGTTTCAATAGGTGCTCATATGTCAATGTTTTATCTTTATAGAATTTACCCAGTTAATAAGATCTTTCCATTTTACGCACTTTTTCCAGTTGTAGGCATTATCTTAACATTTATGATTTTTTATGAAATCCCAACTTTAATTACAATAACTGGCGGATTGATTGTTATAATTGCCACTTATTTAATAAACAAAGAAGATTAATAATCTTTTAGGTACCTACTATTCATTAAGTCATCACAATTTTTATTATTATGATCGTAATAATCATCATTATTATAATCTAGATAAATACCACCTGAAAATTTATTCATAATATCATCATCTGAATCATTAACATGAAAAGAGTTTTCAGTATCTTTATTAGGAGAACATTTTTTTGGAAAACCTAATAAGTGAATTAGCTCATGCAGAATTGTTTGTTCCTCACTTCCTAATTGTATCGATTTTTCAATATCAATCTCAACACAAGATCCAGTCTTGAGATATTTATTATTAGTATAAAAAATAGATACTTGGCCATTAAATCTTGCCCTACCACATGTTGTAGTGAATAAACTCTTTCTTTTTTCCCAACCTTCAAAGAAAATAATAAATTTTTTATTATTAAAATTATTAAATATATTTTTATTAGATAAAATAATCTTTTCAACTCTTGAAGCTGTATCTTCTTTTCGATTTTGAAGAGAAGAGTACTCATTAAACCAATTAAGAGTTTTATTAACTCGTATAAATGTTATGTCTAAAGAATCTGAATATTGATCAAATTTGAATTTTTGTTTATTACTTTTTTTGTAGAGCCATTCGTTGATATTATTTATTATCTTCATTATTTTTCCATTAATATCAAAATCTCTACTAGAAACTTCACATGGAACAAAATAAATTAAATGAATATTATTTTTTTCAATATCTACTTTATCTTCAAAACTTCTGTTAGGTTTTAAATCTTGATCAATTTTAATTATAGTGTTTTTATAGTTTTCGTTTTTATCGTCACAGTATTCAGGAATTATTTTTTCTTCAGCTTTATAAAAATATTTCCATTCGTCATCTATAATTTGAAAATAGAGAACGAGAAGAATAATAAATATAAAAAATATAAAGACTGGAACTATAAAATATCGATGCATTATTTGAATTAAATTTTTTTAAATTAATTTATCTAAACCATCAGATAGTTTAATCTCACCTGTTTGTTTGGCTTTATTAAATTCTTTGATTCTATCAAAAATATTAATTCCAATTTGGCTATAAATATCAAGCAGGTCTATTAAGACCCAATTTTCTCTTATAAGGCCATTTTCTAGTCTCCAAAAATCTAAACTTCTCATTTCGAGTGGCTGATCCGATGGTGCTATACCCATCCAACCATCATTTGTTATAGTTAATCTCATATTTGGCCAACCTGTTTCACAGACATAATTTCCTTCATGTATCCAGTGTGTTTGGAGATCTTCCATACCATCAATTGCTAACTTTTCATTTGAGGAGCCCCCTTTTCGATCCGGCATTGCTCTTAAAAAAGGTATTTGGTGCCAGTGTCTAAATCCAGCTATTCCTCTTCCTGTGCCAATACCTGCGGGCCCGTACCAATTTAGATTTGGATGCCAATATTTTTCTAGTTTCATAATCTTTGGATCTGGATTTTTAGGATGCAAACATAAATCATGGAGCATATCAATTACATGATCAAAGTTTTTAGAATTTTCCCCACTAATTGTTAAACCGTCACTAGTCATTGGTGCTGGTGTACATAAAAAAGCCCCTAATTGAGGCGCCATTGGCCATGCGTTGGCTTGCATCATAAGTTCAGGCAAATCCCAAATACTCTGAATCTCAGTAATTTTATCATCTTCAATTTGAAAGAATTCATGATAACGCATGTGAACTAAATTACCAGTTGGTTGAATATGTAAATATGGTTTTAAAAATGTTCCCATATAATTTCCCATAGTACAAATCCAATTTTTACCCTCCGGTGTTGAACCAGCCATAACAATCATATCTCTTCTTTCTAAATCAGGTAAACTTTCTATCAATGGAAATAAACATTTAGAAAGAAAATTATTCAAACCTTTAAAAGTCCCAAAAGGATGACAAAAGTGAATCAAAGTATCTGTATTAAAATATTTATTTAATGATGATTCAATTTTATCTTTTTTACATGTTTGAGTTGCAATTTGATAATCAACAAAATATTTTTTTAGTTCAGTTGAATTCATTATTTCGCAGTCCAGCCCCCATCAATAACTAATGAAGAACCAGTCATCATAGAAGAAGCATTTGATGCAAGATAAACTACAGCAGTCGCTATATCACTCTCTGTTGCTACTTTACCTAAAGGTATATTTTGAATTACAGATTTTTTAAAATTTTTATCTTTAAAGAATTTTTTTACCATTGGTGTTTCTACAAATGTTGGACATACAGAGTTAACGCGGATGTTATGTTTTGCTAAATCTACAGCCATACCTTTTGTTAAACCCTCAATACCAAATTTAGTCATATTATAAACACTTCTTAATGGAGCCCCAACCTTACCTAGTTGTGATGAAATATTGATAATTGATCCACCAATTTTCTTTCTATCTTTAGATTTTAACATTATACGAGTTGCAAGTTGAGCAATATCAAACGAAGCTTTGATATTTAAATCAACTACCTCACTCATATCTTTTCTATTTATTTTAGTAAAATATTCTGGTCTGTTAGTACCTGCATTATTGACTAAGATATCTAATTTAGAAATTTTAGAAAATATTTTTTTTATATCTATTAAGTTTGTGACATCACAAACATAATAAGTACATTTCTTTTTTAATTTTTTAATTTCTTTTTGAACCTGTATTAGATCTTTCTCTGTTCGACTTATTATTATTAGGTTTGCTCCAGCCTCAGCCAATGCTATAGCGCATGCTTTGCCAATACCTTTGCCTGAACCAGTGACAAGAGCTGTTTTATTTTTAACACTTAAATTTTTTAGAAACATTTCTATAATTATTTACAATGAAAAGATGGATTGATCTAATAAATTTATTTTTTTGATACACATCTTAAATTGATCATCTACATGAAATTCACCAGGAAAAGCTATACATTTAATGCCTGCTCTAACTGCAGAGTTACTACTTTCCTCGGTATCTTCAATGGCTAAGCATTCCTCTTTTTGTAAATTTAGTTTTTCAAGAATTACATTATATATTTCAGGATGAGGTTTCTCATTTTTAACAAAAGATTTATTTCCAATAAAATCAAAATCTTCTTTTGATATTTGTCCAGAAAGACTTTGAAATACCGCGTTTACATTATTAATTGTTGTAGATGTTGCAAATCCCAACCTAATATTATTTTTTTTTGTATATTGTATTATTTCATGAACACTAGTTCTTAATTTTTGTTTATTTTGAATTATAAAAGAACTAAAAATTTCAGTTTTCCTGTTTCTAATTTTTGCAGCATTGACATTAACATTATTTTTTTCAGCAAAATCTTCGACCCTTTTTGTACCCCCTGATTTTTTTAATAAAATCTTGTAATCTTGTTCATCCCAATACCACTCTAAACCTGCTTCTTTAAAAGCTTCGTTAAAAGAATTTCGTTGAATATTTGAAGACTCTATAAGTGTGCCTATTGAACCTAACAGTAATGCCTTATATTTCATATACAACCTTTTTTAATAAATATTGAATTAACCTTTTACTGCACCAGCGGTTAAGCCACTTATTAATTGTCGTTGAAAAAACATTATTATCATAAATAATGGTGCAGTTGCCGATACAACACTAGAAACAGCCCACATATAATTTCCACTATGTTCGATAGTGCCAAGATATGCATTTATTTTTGGAACCATTGTATAATTTTGCTGATTAAGAAGAAGTGATGTGACTGTAAAGTCATTATAAGCTAACATCATACTAAATAATCCTGCCGTTACAACTCCAGGCCACATAACTGGCATAATAACATAACGAAATGCTTGGAAATAACTGCAACCATCAATCAACGCACTTTCATCAAGTTCTTTAGGTACAGTTTTAAAAAACGAATAAAGTAGCCATAATGTAAAAGGTTGATTTATTGCAACTAACACTATTATTGTAGTTGGAAGTATTCCCCACACATTCAGTTGAAAGAAAGGAAATAAATAACCAGACACTAAAGTTATATGAGGCATCGCTCTAAATATTAGAGCGGCTATCAAAATCCAAAAGGTATATTTATATGTTGATCTAGACAATGCATAAGCACCTAAAGTTCCGAGAAATAAAGAGATGGTTACAACAGATACAGTTATTATAATTGTATTCATTGTAGCTTTCCAAAACTCACCTTCAGTCCAAGACTCTACATATGCTTTTACAGTTGAAGTATCTCCTGTTTCAATTAAGGTGTTAACCCCTGTTACAGCAAACATCCAATCAGCTCTTGAAAAAAAGTCTGCTTTTACCTTAAAAGATCCCCAGAAGGTCCATATAAAAGGAAAAACAGAAACTACTAACCAAAGTATTATAAATAAACTATTTATTAAAATTAGTTGTTTTGAGTATCTGTTAATTTTTGATTCCATTTTATCTCTCTGTTCTAAATTCTTTCCAAGTTCTAATTAGAACTGGTGTTAATAAAAAGGCTACACCAATAATAGTTAACATAGATGTTGCACCAGCTGACCCAAATAACATTTTGTTTTCACTTCTCAAGTCATTGTAAATCATCCACGAAAGTGATTGAGCAACTCCTTCAGCAGCAAAACCTATTATAGGTTCAAGAACTCTAAAATTATCCATCAGACAAATAAGTATTATGAATGTTGCAACTGGATAAAGATGTGGAATAACTATATGTCTTACCCTATCATATCTTGAGGCTCCATCTATGATTGCTGCTTCAATTGGATCTTGTGGCACAGTTTGTAATGCTGCATAAAATACAACGAAAGCAAAAGGTGTATTATGCCAAATCCCGTAAATAATTAATGTAATCCATGTTAGTTGACTTGATGATTTTAATGATAAATTGGGATCATCAAATAAATATTGAATTGTTGCTCCTAATATTCCTTTTGCATCAATCATCCAAAATAAAACGAGTGATCCAATTAATGGTGTGACAATCATTGGTAGAATAACTCCAAAAATAGTCGGGCCCTTTAAACTTTTTGTAAGAGTATTAATACTCAAGGCGACTATAAAACCTAAAATTACAACTGGAGGTGTCACGGCAAAACAAAATGTGAGAGTAAATAAAAGTGCTTTATAAAATGGTAAATTAAGTAAGATATCTATAAAATTAGACATTGAGGAAGAATTATTCCAAGCTTCTTTAATTTGATCAAAGGCTAAATGATTTCTATCTCCGTAGGTTCCTAAACCATTAAATCTTCCAAGAGGTTGTTCTTCTTGTAATTTTGTAGTGGCTTCAATATCTACTTTGGTTTCAGTTTTACATCCAAATGGATCACATTTTTCTACTTCCATCAAAATTTGCTCGGGTTCAATATGGAGAGATTGAAAAAAACTTGAGATTATCGGGAGGCCTATAAACAATACCATGGCCAGACCACTTGGAAAAAAGAACCAGAAAAATGTTTTGTGAGGCATTTAAATTTTATCTAAAAAAAGTGGAACAGTAAGACTGTTCCACTTTATTATATTTACTTATAAGGCTTATAGAAAACCTTGCTCAGTAGCTTTTGCTACATAAGCAGCTTCTACATCAGCCAATGCTTTTTCAGCAGATTCATTACCTTGAAGAAATTCAACAATTTCTGTACTTAAAGCACCATGCAATAGAGACATGTATGGTAAGCTTGGATAAGGTGCTGCACCTCTGTTAGCTGCATCAACAACTGGACCAGCAGTATCACCAGGAGAGTAACCATCAATTAACCAAATTGTTGCATTAGGGTTAGCGTTTGCCATCTCTGTTGAAGTTGCTGCACCAAGAAGAGCTCTAAATGATGCTTCTGCGTTCTCATCAGAAGTATTTGTTGCAATTCCAAATCCATCCCACCAAAGAGTTGTTGCAGGTACACTTCCTCCACCAACTGATGGTGAATTTGCAAGTCTTGTGTCTGCTTTAATCATTTGATCGCCTTCATCATCTAATAATGATGCTGCGCCAGAGTTCCACACATGCATTAATGCAACATTGCCTGACTCCCATTCCTCTTTAACTGCATTTGTATCTTGAGTTAAGAAATCTGGATTACTAACTTCTGTTAATCTTTTCATCATATTAAGAGCAGCTACACCTTTATCATTATTGATGCTTACTTCTGCTGTTCCAGCTTTGAAGAATTCACCACCATGACCAAGGTACATATTTACGAACTCTTGAGCGACATTCCATCCTGATTTGAATGCTCCAGCATATGGATTAGCCATTTTTCCAGAAGCCTTAATTTTTTCAGCAGCTGCGATTACTTCTTCATATGTTGAAGGAACAGCTATACCTAAATCATTAAGAATACTTTCTCTGTACCAAAGATGCTGCGCGTTAGCCATGAAAGCTATTGCATATATCTTTCCATCAATCACAATCTTTTGATTATCTTGTAATGCACTTCCGTATTTTGCAACTAAATCATCAAGTGGACGAATTAAATTATCATTCATTAATGTTGTAATTGAACCGTTAGTTACAAGTTTTGCAGAAAACTCTGCTGGGTTAGCTGATAAAGCTGCAACTTGTAGTTTATTATGATCAACGGAGTGTGTTACAGAAAAATCTGCTCCATCTCCTGCACAACTTTTTACCTCATCCATGAAAATTCTGTATGTTGTAAATTCGTTTGCTAGAATCTTTATTGATCCATCTGTTACTCCACAAGGTGAATGCCCATCAGCAAACGCGCTTGTGCTAACAAAAGAGAATAATAAAGCTATTAATAGTTTTTTCATATATTTCCCCTTATTAATTAAAGTGTGAAATTCACATTTATCTATAAATGCTTTATATTAGGATTATAAAAATATTGCAATAATATGAATTAATATTCAATGAATTGCATAATTTAAATGGGGGATAAAACAATGAATTTTACTAAGACTGCGACATCACAAGACGTAGCAAAACTGGCTGGAGTGTCCCAATCTGCTGTTTCACGATGTTTTACTAAAGGAGCAAGTATTTCAAGTAGAACAAAATTAAGAGTATTAGAAGCTGCAAAAAAATTAAAATACAAAGCTCCTAATATTTCTAATGGTATAGTAACAAATGAAGATAGTGGCTTGGTGGCTGTTATACTTCCATACGTAACAAGCAGATATTATCCTGAAGTGCTTACTGAGTTACACGAAGCTTTAAGATTAGGAGGTTTTAGAATTCTTTTAATTACAACTGATGACGGAGAAGAATTAGATGAAAAGTTAATTCAACCTTATCTAAAAGATAAATTGATTGCGATTGTTTCTGCTACTAAGCCTACTGATAGTTTTGTTGAGAGCTGCAATGAAAAAAGAATACAGTTTATTGCGTATAATAGATCTTGGAATATACCAATGTTAAGTTCAGTTGCGTGTGATCACAGAAATGGAGGTCAGATGGTGGCTGAATATTTTATAAAAAATAAACATCAAGCCATTGGATTAATTGAAGGTCCTAAGGGATCATTTGTAAGCGATGAAAGATCAAAAGGTTTTAAACAATATTTAAAGAGTTTAAAAAAAATAAAACTAAACATTGAAAAGGGTTTTTTTACTTATGATGGAGGTTATCAAGCTACAGAAAAAATTTTGAAAAACAAAAACGTTACAGCTATTTTTTGTGCTGATGATACAATGGCCTTTGGAAGTATGGATTATATTAGGCAAAATACAAATTTAAAAATACCAAAAGAAATTGAGTTAATAGGCTATGACGATATTTCTATGTCAAATTGGAAATCTTACGATCTTACAACTGTTAGACAGCCAATTAGACAAATGTCCAAATTGGTAACTCAGTTAATTGATGAATACTTAAGAGACCCTGATTACGAGGCCATTAACCATATTGTTCAAGGAAGATTAATAAAAAGAAAAACAACAAATAATTAATTTAATTAAGATCAATTTTATTTAAATTTTAAACCCATTTGTTCAAACACACCGTGGTTATCAACCATGACGTAATTATCTAAAAACTTTCCTTCTTTAATTGTCCAAAAATCTGAAAATTGCATTTTAATTGCTTTGCCAGTAGGTTCCACTCCTAAGTATGTTCCGCTATGTGTCCCTGTTAGAAAACCTGTTGCACTTATCCACTCACCTTCAGCAACCACAATATCATTTTTAACATGATAATCTGGAAATGCATCATAGAAAGGTTTTAGAACTTTATATTTAAAATTTTCTATACCATGGATATCACCAAAACCCGGAGGACCATGCCAAATCATATTATCATGCCAATATTTATGTTGAGCTTCTAGATCTTGCGCGTTAAGTGCATCATACATATCAGCTAATAATTTTTTACTTTCATCTAAAGTCATTTTTTATCTCCTAATATTTGCATCAAAATTGCTAGCTCATTAAAACCAGTCCATTCTTTGACAATTTTATTATTTTTAATTTGCCATTGAGTAATTCCCCACAAATACACTTCTCTATTAGTTGGCTGGCCATATGAGCCATTTCCTTTATGCGTTCCTACTGCGCCCCAACGCACCGATACTAAGAAACCATCTTTTGTATTTCCCATCCAGTATAAATCTTCGATACTTAATGCAAGATCAGGAAATGAAGCTAACATTGATATTATAAATTTTCTTAATTGCAAAGTTCCTTTAAATTTACGACCAGTTGAGCCTTCAAATTCTACATTACTAGAGTATGCTTTATTTATTGCAGAAAAGTTTCGTCTATTCCAAATTGTATCATAAACTGCATGAACAAATTCTCTTACATTTGTAATTTTATCCGGAATATCAAAACTAACTGGTTTTAATTTAGTAATATTTCTAGTTGGCTTAGAGTTTTTAAAATTAGGTGCAAAGGGCCCTGCAACTCCTTCATCAACAAGTTGTTTAGCAACTTGATTTAAATCTAAACCGAGTTGTTTAATTAAGCCTGCTGTATCATAGACAACGTTTTCGTAGTAAATTTCATTATCTTTTGCTACACAATTTGCAATACAAAATAATCTTACTTTTTTCCCAGTTGGTTTGGAAAATTTACTAAATCCAGTGTTGGTTCCAGTAATAATTGTTCTATGCGATGTATGAAAACTTGCATTTTCATCTCCTGCCCAAATAACTTCATCAGCGAATAATCTAATATCTGGGAACGCATTATTAGTGTGTACAGTATCAGCAACTATTTTTTCAGATCCAGATTGCAAACCAAATTCATCCCAAACTCTACAATCTTTACTGTAGGTATCATAAATGTATCCAATATTTTTTTCTTCCCATATTTGGTAAGTAATCCTCACTATGTAATCGATTATATTTTTATATTGATCCTCAAACCCCTTCATTGATTGATGTTTAAGTTTTTTTGGTTTTGAATTTAGGGATTTTGCTGATCCTCCACCTCCATATGCTTTTAATGAAATATCATAACTCTTTGGCATATGATGGTCTTCAAGAGGTTGTGGTCTTTTATCAATAATTTTTTTAAATTTCATAATTTGTATTTATTATGAAATACATTTAAAAATATTTCAAAGCAATGAAATTCTATTCAAAAAATTGAATATTGTTTTTTTTTGTTTATTGATATAATCAAAATGAAATGACTGATCTACAAGTAGAAAAAAAGTTGGTATTAAATTATTTCAATGAAATAGACAGTTGTAACATTGAATCTTTATCAGAAGTCATATCCAAATATACATCAGAAGATTTTAGTATGAAGTGCACTCATCCTTTCAACGAACTAGATAGCACAGATCTTGTAGCAAAAAATCTTTGGAAACCAATCAAAGATTCATTTTCACCTATACAACGTCGATTAGATATATTTTATGCTGGGATAAATGCACTTGATAAAAATAAAGGGAAGTGGGTCTCAAGTATGGGTCATTTTATGGGTGTTTTCCATAAACCGTTTGTAGGCCTTAAACCAAATTATAAATCTATTTTATTAAGATTTGCAGAATTTTATAAAGTGGAAAATAATAAAATTACTGAAGGAGCTATTTTTTTAGATGTAATGAATTTAATGCAGCAACTAGGTCTTTCTATAATTCCTGAGTCTACAGGTCTCGTTTGTGTAACGCCAGGACCAATGAATCACAAAGGGTTGAAATTTGATGTTTCTAATCAAACTGAAAGTCAAAAAACATTAGATTTAATTCACAGAATGCGCGATCGACTTGTTAAAGGATCCAAAATGCAATCTTATAAAGAAGAGTTAGAATTAGATTGGCATAATGATATGATTTGGTGGGGACCAGGAGGTATTGGTGCTTCATACACTATTGATGGTTATCAAAAAGGTCACACAAAACCATTTCAAGATGGCTTAGAGTTTGTACGTTTCAATGGACATATACTTAGCAGTTCTGAAGATGATCTAGGTGGTTGGTTTGGTTGGCCAAATTTAATTATGAAACCTAAAGGAGATTATTTGGGTTTAACAAATGCCAGTGATATTGAATCAGAAATGAGAGTTGTAGATTTATATCGAAGAGACGGAAATAAATTAGCTGAAAATTGGATCTTTATCGATCATTTACATTTTTTAAAAAAACTAGGAGTGGATCTTTTAGAAAGAGCAAAATTTTTAAATCAGTAACTAAATAACTTTTGAGGCAAGTTTAGTTCCTGTAACTAAAGCATGAAGTTTTTCATAACATATATTTTCATCGATCTTACCGAAGCCAGCAAAAGTGCTAAAACCACAATCAGTTCCAGCCATTAATTGATCTTTTGGGATAACAGTTGAAAATTGGATTAACCTATCAGCAACAACTTCAGGGTGTTCAACAAAGTTTGATGTTGAATCGATTACACCAGGTACTAAAACTTTATCTTTGGGTAATTTTATTTCTTCAAAAACTTTCCACTCATGTGCGTGACGAGGATTTGATGACTCAATAAGAAAATATTTAATTTTTGATTTCAAAATTATTGGTAGAATTTTCTCAAGGGCAATATCATGTGTGTGAGGACCTTCATAATTACCCCAGCAAATATGCATTCTTGTCTTTTCACTATCAACATTTTCTAAAGCGGTATTTAAACATTCAATTTGAATTTCTGCTCTTTTTAAAAACTCGTCTTCTGTAAGATTTTTAAAATTCATATGTCTAGCTAGTGCCAAATCTGGACAATCTAATTGTACTTGAATATTAGCCGCAGTAATCTTTTCATATTCAAGAGCCATTATACTTGATAGCTTATTTAAATAATCATCATCACTATTATAATATTTATTTGGCATAAAAACGTTTATCACCCCTGGTGATGCTGCATTCATAAATGCTTTTGTATGATTAAATTTTTTCAATGAAGTATTAAAATTATTAATGTCATTTAGTAGAGATATTTCATCTTTAATTTTTAGCTCATGTGTACAGCAAGGTCTTGAATACGTTGGGGTCCCACCACTTTTAGCTATTTTTTCTTTATACTCCGGAAAATCATCTAGATCAGCTGGTGCTCTTCTTTCACTTTCACCTGAAAAACCGTCAATCCTATCTTTGATATAAGTTGCATAACTTATTTTACTCATCTCTCCATCGCTAATAAAATCAATCCCTACTTCGAGTTGCCTTTTTACAATTTGATCAACATTTAAAGATAAAACTTCATCAAATTTTTCTTTACTATACTCTTCACCTTTATCTTTAGCAAAAAGCAATTCTGATAATTCTTTTGATCGAGGGAGACTTCCTACATGGGTTGTTAAGATAGATGTCATTTTTTAATATTATCCAGTCTTTAATAAAATTTGTTTCCAAATCATAGTTTCATCATAAAGAACCCATTCATTCTTAATCCCCATAGATCCAAATTCAACATGATTAATTCCCATAACATAAATTTTTGCGTTAGATGGCTGTCCAAAAATTCCATTTCCTTCATGTTTCCCATTCAGCGACCATCTAATGGCTGCTTTTTTAGCTTGAGATTCCTCCTCAATAAAAGCAACATGTTCTATTGTAAATAATGCATCGGGAAAAGATGACCGAAGTTGTTTCCAAAATTTAATACATTCATCTCGTCCATAGTGAAGTTGACCGCCAGGTTGAAATTGTTGAATTGACCTATCATAATTATCATTAATTGTCTTTTCAGCAGTTACATTCATTATTGAAGTTAAAATATTTGCATATTTGTCTCCAATATTTCCTGATGGAAGAATTGGCGATGTATAAATTGATTTAACTGGGGTATTTTCATCAAATGGTTTTGAGGATTTCTCTGGCCCACCTTCTTGTGAAATTAAATTATTAGCAAATACTTTTGGATCGATACCAATTTGCCTCACTATTGCTCCCTGATCTCTAACGAGCCATTCATCGTACACTTGGTTATTCATACAAGCACAATCTGCTATTGTTCTATAATATAACTTTTTACCAGTAGGTTCTCCGTATAAGCCATCATTATTGTGAGTAGAGGTTGATAATATCCGATGTGAAGAAAAGTATCCCTCTTTATCATTGCCAGTCCATATTACATCTTCCCCAAGTAGGGTACGATCTGGAAAAAGTTTCTTACTTTCTTTTGTACTTTTTATTACCGGATCTGCACCGTAAATTACTCCCCCAGGTGATCTTGTTGGAGTTGGTAAACTTACCTGAGGTGTATCAGCATAATATTTCTTTATTGATTCAACATCATTATTTTCCCAAATCTGATAGGTTATTTTTAAAATATAATCGGGTAAGTTTTTGAATTGATTATCAAAACCTTTCATGAAGTTTTTTAATTTGTCTGTCTAATGATAAATAATTTACCAGAGGTATCGCTTATCTGCTTGATTGAGCGCACAGAATTTTTTGGCACTGAAAAAGTATCTCTTTCGCCAATTATTACTTTTTCTCCATCACATTGAATTTCCCATTCACCATCTAAACAATTAAACACTTCAGATTTTTCTAGTGCATATTCATGAATATGAGCATTTTTCCCTTGCAAAAGAGATAAATTGAAACCAGTTTTATGGGGAATATAAGGTTCAAATGTTTTGTTGTGAATATTAAGATGATCTATGTAATTAATAATTTTATTAGAATTATAATGCTCGTCATCAACAAAATATTTTTCAGAATCATTTAATCTTATCACATATTTTTCAATTTCAGATGAATTGTAATGATCAAATGTTTCAAGCTCTTGTTCTTTTAAGGGTTGAATTATTTTGTCTTCATCAGGAATTTGTTGCTTTGCAGTATCAATTAGAGAATTATCATTCATTAATACCATACCTGAGTCTTTAGCATCTTTTAACAATTTGGGTGTCCACGTAATAACACCAGGATCATTTTCACCAAGTACTACAAACATTAATGCTTCATCCTTGCCTACATTTTGGAAACCTCTAAACATATTAGTGGGAAAAGAAGCTACATCACCACGATTAAGAATTACTTCACCTTCAGTTCCATCTACTCCCCAGTAAAATCTCCATGATCCAGCATGAATAACAAAAACTTCTGCTGTTGTATGACTGTGTAATCCTGAACCATTCATTGGTGCAGCACTAACAGCCCCAATATTAAATCCATGTTCTTCTGCAATTTTCACATTTTGCTTTGCATCTTCACTTACTCCTGGTCCAATAACTGAATAGTTTTTTCTATCTTGATGGCCTTTTAGTTTACCCTCAACGAAAGGTATATTACTTGGAACAAGTTCATCAAATTTAGCTAATCTTGAATTAATATTAGTTGACATATTGCAGTGATATTTTATTCATTTTTTTTGAATAATATTCATATTATTGAATAAATCAAATACTATTTAATATATTGATGTGTGTATATTTAGATGACAGATATAAATAATGATTTTAAAACAATGCAAAAAAATAATACTAACTTTATTCATATAGACTTAGATCCGAAACAAAATATTAAGAATAAGAAATATTTTAAGAATCTTTTAAATAAAATTGCTGAAACATCCTTAGAAAATTTAGATGAACTGTTAGCTAATTTTTACCATAATGAAGCTGAGCTTAATGCTTTTTATCCCATAAATGAAATAAAGGGAATTGATGAAATTAAAAATAAATTATGGGTACCTTTAAAGAAATCTTTTCCTGATTTAGAAAGAAGAAATAATTTAGTCATTGGAGGTTCGTTTCAGGATAAAGTGTTTGTTTCTTTTATTAGTCATTTAACTGGTACATTTGTGAATCAATGGCTTGGAGTACCTCCAACACACAAAACAATTTATTTAAGAACCTGTGAAGCTCATCAAATAACTAATAATAAAATTATAAAATCATATATTTTAATTGATACTATTGATTTTATTCGTCAAGCTGGTCATTGGCCTATAAATAAATCTATAGGAGCAGAAGGAATGTGGCCAAGTCCAATTACTGGAGATGGTGAAAATAATGAAAACCTAGATAAAGATTTATCATTAAAATCACTCCATTTAGATTTAACAATGCAAAAAAGTCTTGATATCAAACCTGAAAAAGAACCGGGTCTTAACAAAGATCAAATAAGAGAAAAACTCATGAACCATCCTCAAAAAAAATATTGGCATCCAAAAATGATGTGGTACGGACCGTCAGGTATTGGAACTGCAAGAGGATTATCTGGTTTTGTTGATCATCATCAACTTCCGTTTAGACTAACTTTTAAAGAAAGAGATTATAATACTATCGGACACTATATCAGAATTGGGGATGGTAAATTTTCAATGACTGGGGGCTGGCATAGTATCAAAAGCAAATATGAGACTAATGATTGGTTAGGCTTTGAAGCAAAAGATAAAATGGTTGAAATGAGAGTTATGGATTTTTATTTAAATCATGAGGGTTTAATTAGGGAAAATTGGGTACCTATTGATATTGCTCATATTTTACACCAATTAGGTATTGATATATTTAAATTAATTCATAAAAAATAATTATGGCTATAGAATATTTAAAAAAAGGAATTGATGAACAGCAAAGATCTGAGGATAACGAGAAAGTAAAAAAAATTGTTGAAGATACTTTGTATAGAATTGAAACAGAGGGAGATAAATACATAAGAGAATTATCTAATAAATTTGATAATTATTCACCACCAAGTTTTAAATTGTCTGAAAATGAAATCACGCAACTGATGAGTGAAGTTAAAGATGAAGATATAGAAGATATTAAATTTGCTCAAAAACAAGTTAGATCGTTTGCTGAGGCACAGCTAAAAACATTAAAAGAACTCGAAGTAGAAACACATCCTGGTGTGATCCTAGGTCATAAAAATATTCCTGTTCAAGCAGTAGGTTGTTATGTTCCAGCTGGAAAATTTCCTATGGTAGCATCTGCACATATGTCTGTTGTTACTGCATCAGTTGCTGGGGTACCTAGAATAGTTGCAACAACACCTCCATTTCAAGGAAAACCAAATCCAGCTGTTGTCACAGCAATGAAACTAGGTGGAGCTCATGAGATATACGTATTAGGAGGTATGCAAGGTGTTGGTGCAATGGCAATAGGAACTGAAACTATAAAACCTGTTGATATGTTAGTTGGTCCAGGTAATGCATTTGTAGCTGAAGCTAAAAGACAATTATATGGAAAAGTAGGCATTGATCTTTTTGCTGGACCTACTGAAACCATGGTAATTGCAGATGAAACTGTGGATGGTGAAATTTGTGCGACAGACTTATTAGGTCAAGCAGAACATGGATATAACTCACCTGCGGTAATGATTACAAATTCAAGAAAACTTGCTGATGAAACAATTAATGAAATTAAAAGAATATTAGAAATTTTACCAACAAAAGATACTGCGAGTATTAGTTGGAAAGATTATGGTGAAATAATCTTATGTGATACTTATGAAGAAATCTTGGATAAAGCTAATGAAATTGCCTCCGAGCATGTCCAAGTGATGACAGATAGAGATGATTGGTTTTTGAATAATATGACTGCCTATGGCGCTCTCTTTTTAGGGGCTCGAACAAATGTAGCTAATGGTGATAAAGTAATTGGAACTAATCACACGTTACCAACAAAAAAGGCTGGGCGATATACCGGAGGTCTCTGGGTAGGTAAATTTATTAAAACACATACTTACCAAAAAATAACTACTGACGAAGCGGCAACAAAAATTGGAGAGTATGGATCAAGACTTTCATACCTTGAGGGATTTATTGGTCATGCTGAACAATGTAATGTTCGAGTTAGAAGATTTGGTGGTGTTAATGTTGAGTATGGCAAACCTGCTGCTAAATTGAAGAATTAGATTTTATTATTACTTTTTAAATACTGTAAAACTTGCTCAGCTAAATCTTCTGCATTGTTATTTTCTGTTTTTAAAATAATTTCTGGAGATACAGGTTTTTCATAATTTGAATCAATACCAGTAAAATTTTTTAATTGTCCAGCTCTTGCCTTTTTATATAATCCTTTTGGGTCTCTTTTTTCACATTCATCAATTGGTGTATCGACAAAAATTTCAATAAACTCATTTTCTTCTACTAATTCGCGTGCCATTTTTCTTTCAGATTTAAATGGTGATATAAAAGAAACAATTGTAATTAATCCAGCATCAACCATTAATTTAGATACCTCTGAAATACGTCGAATATTTTCAACACGATCTGTATCAGTAAAACCAAGATCTTTATTTAATCCATGTCTTACATTATCACCATCTAACAAATAAGTGTGTTTACCTGACTGATGCAATTTTTGCTCAATAATATTTGCTATGGTTGATTTTCCTGATCCTGAAAGTCCTGTAAACCATAATATACAGGGTTGTTGACCGTTTATAGAAGATCTTAAATTTTTGTTTACAGACATATCTTGCCATAAAATATTTGAGGCTCTTCTAAGTTCGTGATCTATAACACCTGCTCCTAAAGTCAAATTATTGAATTGATCAATTATAACAAAACTGCCCAATCTTTTATTATTTTTATAGGAATTAAAAATTGTATTTTTATTTAATGCAACTTTACAGTAACCAATTTCATTTAAACTTAATGATTTGGAGGCAATTTTATCAAATGTATTAATGTTTACTTTATGAACAAGATCTGTAATTTTTCCATTTGTTTGTGAATTTATAAATCTAAAAATATAATTTCTTTCAGGAAGCATTTTTTCTTTATTCATCCAAATAATGTGGCATGCAAATTGATCTGAAGAAAAATAATTATTTTTTTCATTTGAACATATCAAATCTCCTCTAGAAATATCTACTTCTTTATTAAATGTTAAAGTTACTGCCTGACCTTTGACCGCAAAGTCTTGATCTCCTCTTGGTGTTATTATTTTTTTTATTATATTCTTTTGTTTACTAGGCAATATTTGAACTTCATCATCAATTTTAATTTTTCCTGAAGAAATCGTACCGCTATATCCTCTAAAATTTGAACTCAATCTATTTACCCATTGAACAGGCATAGAAAAAATATTTTCTTCTACATCAACTAAACTTATCTGTT